>CAZYDB010000116.1:3954-4331 GCA_964645995.1 uncultured Roseivirgaceae bacterium | reverse complement strand
CCAGGTTGACGATGATGTCGTTACTGGTGAAGATCCAACTGGCTTTCATATGGGCCTCGTCGGTCTTTGCCCGGTGGATCAGCCAGAGGGAAACGGCATTCCCGCCCAGGGCCAGCGCCGAGATGATGATCATGTTTTCATAGACAGGTATTTCCCCAAAGCCCAGGAAACGGCGGATTACTTCTGCGAAGCCCAAAAAGGCCAGGCTGAGCTGGAACCAGCCGCTGATCCCGGCGATCTTCTTTTTTCTCGAGAGGGCCGCTCCAACCGCAAAGAGGCTGAGCCCATAGACGATGGAGTCGGCCAGCATATCCAGCGAATCGGCGATCAGTCCCATGGAATCAGAGATCCAGCCGAAGGTCATTTCCAGGACAAAG
>CAZYDB010000116.1:0-3944 GCA_964645995.1 uncultured Roseivirgaceae bacterium | reverse complement strand
CCGAAATTGATGCACAGCACCCACCAGAGGACCCGGCGTTGCCGGCGGTCATCGGTGGAAAGGGGTAGATCCTCGGCTTCACAGGTTTCGACCAGCCGGTCGTTCAGGTTCAGGCCATGAATGGCGTCCCGGATCGTGTCGACTTCCCCCTCATGATAAACGGTCAGCTGCCGGGCTTCCAGGTCGAAATCCAGATGCCGGACATACTCTATTGGTTCCAGCTTCATCCGGATCATCTGCTCCTCGGCGGAACAATTCATTTTGGTGATACGGAAGGTGGATCGGAACATCGATGATTATAAGTTATATCACAGTTAGAATAACAGTCAAGGCTGGTAAAAATAATTAATATCCGGGAATAATTTTTTTTGGTAGAAGGGGAAGTGAGGAGAAGGGGTAATGAGGAGAAGGGGAAATGAGGAAATGGGGAAATGGGGAGAAGGGGAGAAGGGGAGAAGGGTAGAAGGGGGTCATTTCATTTTCCGCTTCAGTAACTGGGCGTTGATGGCCACGATCACCGTGCTCAGGCTCATCAGCAGGGCGCCGAGGGCCGGGCTGATCACGATGCCGGCGCTGAAGAGTACGCCGGCAGCCAGGGGGATGGCCACCACGTTATAGGCCGTGGCCCAGACAAAGTTCTGGATCATCTTCTTGTGGGTCTCCTTACCGAACAGGATAAGCGAGACGATATCTTTGGGATTGCTTTCCACCAGGATGATGTCGGCGGTCTCTGCGGCCACATCGGTGCCGGAGCCGACGGCGATACCCACATCGGCGGTAGCCAGGGCCGGAGCATCATTAATGCCATCGCCGGTCATGGCTACGAATTCGCCCTGGTTTTGGAGTTCCCGAACTTTCTGCTGTTTCTGGTCCGGAAGGATCTCCGCAAAATAATCATCAAGACCGAGTTCTTCGCTTACGCTTCTGGCCACCCGTTCATTGTCGCCGGTCATCATATATACCTTGATGCCGTTGTCCTTAAGTGTTTTCATTGCTTCATTGGAATCCTCCCGGATCTCATCATCGAGGGCGATAAAGCCGGCGAGCTTATCCTCCACCAGCACCAGCACCACCGTTTCCCGTTCTTTTTCATAGACCTCATCCGGGATGTCGATCCCCAGATCCATTGCATAATTGGGACTGACCACCTTCACGTGTTTGACGTCTACTTTCGCTTCGATCCCTTTCCCGCTCATGGCATTGAAATCCTTTGCCTGGCCAATCCCGATATCTTCTTCTTCGATCCGGTCCATGATCCCGATCGCCAGGGGGTGCTCCGATTCGGCTTCCAGTGTTCCGGCCAGCCGCAGGATCTCCTGATCCTTCAGGGAATCATCAAGAGAACCAAAGCGGCGAACACCGAAGTTTCCTTTGGTCAGGGTGCCGGTCTTGTCGAAGGCGATCAGGGAGATCTTTCTTGCATTCTCGAAGGCCGTCCGGTTCCGTATCAGCAATCCTTTCTGGACCGAGATCGAGGTGGATATGGCGACCACGAGGGGAACGGCAAGCCCGAGGGCATGCGGACAGGTGATCACCATCACGCTGGCCATCCTTTCCATGGCAAAGACGAAGGGTTTGCCCAGTGCCAGCCAGGTGCCCAGCGTGCCGAAGCCAACGGTCAGGGCGGTGATGGTCAGCCAGAAGGCGATCCGGTCGGCCAGATGCTGGGTCTTTGATTTTTTTTCCTGGGCCTCCCTGACCATGGTGATCACCTTGTTGAGGTAGGCGTCCTCACCGACCTGTTTGACCTTTACCTTGAGGGAACTGTTGCCATTGATCGTGCCGCCGATCACCTTGTCATCCTGCTTCTTGGTGACGGGTTTGGACTCACCGGTCACCATCGATTCATTGACCTGGCTTTCTCCTTCGTAGATGACACCATCAACGGGGATCTTTTCCCCGGGTCTGACCAGTACCCGGTCTCCTTCTTTTAGTTCGTCGACCGTCACTTCCTCAGTGTCTCCGTTGGTGATGCGTTGGGCGTCCAAGGGCATCATCTCCACCAGTTTCTGAAGGGACTGGGAGGCTCCCATTACCGATTTCATCTCGATCCAGTGGCCCAACAGCATGATATCGATCAGCGTTGCCAGTTCCCAGAAAAAGGTTTTCCCCTCTATGCCCAGCACGGTGGCGGTACTGTATCCCCAGGCCACGGTGATGGCCACCGCGATCAGGGTCATCATGCCGGGTTGTTTCTCTTTCAGTTCGTTGTATATGCCTTTTAGAAAAGGCCATCCACCGTTGAAATAGATGAAAGTCGATAATGCAGCCAGGGAATAGCTGTCAAATTTAAAGGAAAATTCAAAACCCAGGATATCCTGGATCATGGGGGAAAGCGCGAGCACCGGCATGGTAAAGGCCAGCGAGATCCGGAAGCGGGTCCGGAAATCCCGGATCATTGCGGCATGATGTCCCGAATGGTCATGATCTTTATGATGGCTGCCGGAATTGTCACTGGCCTCATTCGGCCTTTTTTCAGGCTTTACTCCTTCTTTGTTCATCTTTTTGGTTGTTTATTCCGGATTTCAGGGTGTCAGGAAAGGTCCTTCTTTTTCGCTTCGAATTCCTCCCTGCTGATTTCCCCGCGGGCATACCGGTCTTTCAGGACCTCCAGGGCTGATCTTTCACTTCGCCGTGTTCCTGAACCGCCATTTTGCCGGAAGGTCCTTACGACCAACCATATGATCAGGATGGTCCCTGCGATGATAATGAACCATCCCCATCCCATACCCCATCCGTGTTCCAATCCATGCATAATAATCGATTTTTTTTATACCTGACAGGGTCAGATCGAAATATCATGCCAGAGCAGTCATGAGGCTCTTTCTCCCATACACGACCGGTCTGCGGTCAAGCCTGAGATTTCCAAGGGGAAAATTGAACAGGTACGGGGAATTTATTCTACAGGTTAAACTTACCGGCATGGGATAGGAAACACCGGTTATCGGGTATTATCAGCCGGCCAGGTTTCCTTTTCATGATCAACTCGTTGCTGAGTTGCCAGATACTCATTCACTCCCTCTGCTGACCACGGCTGCCGTGTAGTCACTATCATATATCCTGTTCTTCCGACCGGCAGGATCCCTCAGTACCCACTGTCCGCCTGATCTACTGCAGCACTTCTTTTGTTTCGCCGCATTTCATCATCTGGTCCCCGAAATAGGGATTGCGGATCTCTTCCGAGCTGCTCAGCCAGTAGGCACCCTGGTCGTTAAAGCCATCGGACAATACTGGTAATATATTTTCCGGTTGTTCAAACCAAAATATTTAATGCTGTTATACAGTCCGGATGTCAGTGTTGAAAATGATTTTCGTTGTTCATCTAGTTGGTCCGCGCTTTCGAGGGCGGAGGCGGCATCGGTCATGATATTCAGGCGATCCATCCAGACCCTGGAATTGCCTACCGACAAGAAAAACATTCACCTCAGAAAACCCGCAAAGCCTATTGATGAAGTCCGACAGATATATCAAGCTACCGGTTGCACCGACACACAGAAGGCGGTTAAAAAATATGTAGTGTACCACTAATATTTATAAACCATTGTATAACAGCTTATTATATTCTATAAGTGCCAAGCTCGGTTAAATTGATTAATGTTTATGGTCTTCGTGACTAGAGCCTTCCTTATTTACTTCAGTTCGGTCATATTTACAGCAACCGGGAAGTGCATTATACAATTCATCTTTAGCTTTGTGCATCGGTGCATCGTGACCATCCTTTGCAATTGCCATTTGTACTTTATGCACCGATGTTTTTGATTCATCGAAAGATACTTCAAGTATTTTGGTTTCCTGATTCCAGTCGGCTGCCGTAACACCGTCAACTGCTTTTGTAGCTTTTTCGATGCGGTTTTCACACATGCCACAGTTGCCTTTTACTCCAAATTTTTCGGTCCGAGATCCGCGACAAAATCAAAAAACTGCGCCAGCGCCTGCTCGGCCAC
>CAZYDB010000115.1:6572-13159 GCA_964645995.1 uncultured Roseivirgaceae bacterium | reverse complement strand
GCTGGATCTTCCGCATGACTGGTCAATTGAAGACTTGCCAGCTACTGCTGATACTTTCCCCGGCATTGATCCTCCTCCTGTCGGTCCTTTCTCACCTGCCAGCCCAGGGGGTTTATCTACTGGATTTACCCTGGGGGGTACGGGCTGGTATCGAAAAGCTTTTGTTATTGAAACAAACGACCTCGGCAAGCATTTCAATATTCGTTTTGATGGTGTTTATATGAATGCCGATGTGTGGATCAACGGCTACCATGCCGGGAATCATCCTTACGGCTATACTGCCTTTACGTTTGATCTTACCCCCTACCTCAAGCCTGCCGGAGATACTAATGTAGTTGCCGTACAGGTGAGAAACCTGGGTCGCAACAGCCGGTGGTATACCGGGTCCGGTATTTACCGGCACGTATGGCTGGACGTAGTCAGGCCCTTGCATATAAACACCTGGGGCCTGGATATAAGCACGCCGGAGGTATCTTCCTCCTCGGCAACCGTTAAGGTGTCCACTGAGCTGGTTAATAAAGAGCAGTCAGAGGCAGATATATGGATCGAGACCCAGCTTACCGGACCTGATGGGAAGCAGAGCGAAATATACCGGGCTGAGGGCAGTATTTCTGCTGAAGGTATGTTGAAACTAACTCAGGAGATCCGTGTTGCCGATCCGTTTCTCTGGTCGCCGGAGGCGCCCAATCTTTATCTTGTCCAGGTTACCGTGTACAGGGATGACATTTCAGTTGATCGCGTTGTCTCCACTTTGGGTATCCGCTCCATTGCCTATGATGCACAGGAAGGTTTTACCTTGAATGGAGAAAAGATCTTATTGCGCGGCGGTAATATGCATCATGATAACGGACCGCTGGGGTCGGCTACGATCGACCGGGCCGAGTACCGCCGGGTCGAATTAATGAAATCCTTTGGATATAACGCCATACGCACCAGTCATAATCCCCCTTCCACCCAATTCCTGGATGCCTGTGACCTTTACGGGATCATGGTGATGGATGAGGCTTTCGATATGTGGCAGCGGCCAAAGAATCCGGAGGACTATCATTTGTATTTTGATGACTGGTGGGAAAGAGACCTGGCGTCCATGGTATTGCGCGACCGGAACCATCCAAGCGTGATTATGTGGAGCATAGGCAATGAGATCAAGGAGCGGGCTGATCCTTCCGGGCTGGTACTAACCCAAAAAATGTATGACCGGGTCAAAGAGATCGATCCCACTCGTCCTGTAACGGAAGCTATCTGCGGTTTCTGGGATCATCCGGGAAGGGCATGGGAAGAGACGGATACCGCTTTCTCCCTGCTGGACGTTGGGGGTTATAATTACCAGTGGGGCAGGTACACCTCCGATCACGAGAAGTATCCTGATCGTATTATGGTAGGCTCCGAATCCCTTGCGAGGAAGGCCTGGCAGTACTGGAAACCGGTGAAGGAGGATGGTTATGTGATCGGCGATTTTATCTGGACGGCCATGGACTACCTTGGAGAAGCTTCTATTGGGCATTCCGTTTACAGTGATGAAAAGCAGGGGGATTTTCTTTTGTACTGGCCCTGGTTCAATGCCTGGTGCGGCGATATCGATCTTTGCGGGTTTAAAAAGCCGCAATCGTATTACCGGGATGTGGTATGGGATATCAGTGATCTTGAGATACTGGCGCACCGTCCAATGCCGGAAGGGGTCACTGAAAAGATAAGCAACTGGGGATGGCCCGATGAATACCCTCACTGGAACTGGACTGTGGAAAAGGGCAGGGAGATGCAGGTATCCGTATACACCGATCTGCCTGAGGTGCAACTATATCTGAATGGACGAGAAATCGGTCGTAAACAACTGGCAGACAGCTTGAATTTAAAACTCGCGTTTACCGTTCCTTATGAACCGGGAGAGCTGATGGCGGTGGGTATGAGATCAGGCATCCCGGTGGATACGGCCCTGCTCACTACTGCCGGTGAGCCGGCCATGATCAGGCTGGTACCGGACCGGAGGCAGATCCGGGCTGACAGGAATGACCTTTGTTATGTTACGGTGGAGGTCTGTGATAAGGAAGGAAGGAGAGTGCCTGATGCCAGGATAAAAATATATGTTGAGGTCAGCGGTGATGGTATGCTGGCAGCCATCGGGAATGGTAACCCTAAAGATATGAAGAGTTTTCAGGCTTCCTTTGTAGATACCTACCAGGGACGCTGCCTGGCGATTCTCCGGCCCTTGGGCGATCCCGGGAAAATTCTCCTGGAAGCTTCGGCGTCCGGGCTGCAATCAGCCCGGCTTGAGATCCCGGTAAAGAAATAATGCTGAGAATGAATTATTATGACAGGATATAGATCAGTACCGGCTGTTTAGGATCCTGTAAACTTCTTTTATGTCGATATCATGGAGGAACTTGTTCAATGGAAGAGTGCCGTTATATGATTTGATCAGTATGATCTTCCGGTCAGCCAGTTGGTAATACAGTTCCACAAAAAAATTACCGCAAAGGGAATGGAAAAGTTCTATGGAATATTCCTTTCCTGCCGGAATAGATATCAGATGATCACAGGTTGCCAGTGTATATTCTTTCTGTAAAGCAGGGCTAAGTTTTATGAAATCTTCCTCTGTCATGCTTTTTGATTTCTTTGGTGCCAAGATAGCAAACCGTTGATAAAAATGATTATCTCATGTTAATATTATTATGAAGTTTTTGTGATATCCGTAGATCATGCTTGATCCCTCTCAGCCCTGCAAGGGCAAGAAAATAGAGGATAGCCGTGCCGACCGGCGCGAAGAATAACCATGTTAAAACAGCATAAAAAATATACCCCGAGAATGTTTGTAAAGCACTGACATAACCGGAACGGAATAAACAGATAATTTCTTCAGTATTCCAATTATTATCAATAGGGCTGAATAATTGATTGCCTATTGTATAGAAAGGTACTATAGTTAATAGCATCAGGGGTATACTGGCATAATTGGCCAGTTGGATGACTACCGGATTCAATCTGAGCAGGAAGGCGATCAACAGGCATAGCAACGTAGAAGCCCCCTGAACAGGAAACATACCCACAATTACGCCGAGGGCGATGGTGAGGGCGAGTTCATGCGGAGACAGGCCCTGTTTCAAATACGCGACAAGTGTATGTTTTAATTTACCTATCTGTTTCATTATTCTGTCTGTAAATCTCAATAATGAATATGATGATAGTATGAAAATCAGATTATTGAATTATTATTTTATCAAATTTTCGGGTTGTACTAATGTTTTAAATATCTTTGTTTGAGTTTTAACCCGAAAAACAGGCTGCTGAAATTGCGCTTATCAGGGGTTAACGCCATTGCGTAACTACCTGTTAATAAATATTTTAAATAGTCAAGACAGTTTATTTTGAAAATAGTTTATGAGTAATCGGGGTTAACAAGTTTTTTATGAACGTCCTAACCCCCCAAAAGATATTATTAAGATGGATAGAACCCTGAAATTATTTATCGGATTTTTCGTTTTTCTTTTTCTTGGAAGCCTATTGCTTTTCCTGGTGGCTCTCACCGGTTCCGAAACGTTAACGTATGGTCTGGTCGGGTTATTGGTAGCCGTAACTTTTGTGTTTCTTTTTTCGGCTAATATTTTCACTCAGGAAAAGTAGTACCCTCTTTCTATTGGGCCGGGTTTGCTAAATTCCTGTAACGGGGCGATCTAAAGTAATGATTGAAATTTCTTTAATACCGGTTCCGGATCCGGCTCAGCAATTTGTTTCCGATTCCTGACCGGTAATCCTCTGGTTTCCCTGAAGATAGAAAGATAATCCATTCCTGATCCTGCAACCAGCAATAGTGACGTATTTTCCAGGCTGGTACAGTTCAAGATTTTAACCCGAAAGAGACATGATTTTTTTTAAAGGCACATTGAAATTTACCGGAAAACGGGCATGGTTGACTGAGAAATTCAATATCCGGAAAATATTTGGCAAAACAATAATAGAAGACCTATTTACCCTGGTCAGGATAGTTTTACATCTTCATTTTACCATAATTGGCCAGGAGCTTTTCAATTTCCGATTCGATCCACACCACACTACTTACGCCGATGCATATGAGCAGCTCATTCAGCGTTAGCGCCTTAGTCGTCAGGAACACCTGCAGGAAGGGCACATAGATAGCCGCCAACTGCATCAGCAACACCAGGAAAATGAGCACCAGCATGGCTTTATTCGTAAACAAACCCGACTTAAAAATCGAATCTTTAAATGACCGGGTTGCCAGGGCCTGCCATAGTTGGGCAAAGGCGATACCGCTGAACATCATGGTTTGCCAGTTAGCATTCTCGTCAGCCCAGGCAACTATACCGATAATGATAGATATTACTCCAATAATAGATCCTGTTCTCAGGATCTGTCCGCCAATACCTTCACTGAAAATATTGGATTTGGGTGAAATGGGAGACCGCTGCATCGTTGATGATTCCGCGGGTTCTACGCCTAATCCCACCCCCAGCAAACCATCGGTAAGGAGGTTAAGCCACAGCAGTTGGAGGGGTAGCAATGGGATAGTGATCGGTTCCAGGCCTAGGCTGGGCATCAGCATGGTAACAATGGGTACGAGTATCATTACCAACACCTTGCCCAGATTACCTGCAATAGAGAATTTAACGAATTTACGAATATTATCGTATATGACCCGGCCTTCTTCAACGGCAGCAACGATAGTGGCGAAGTTATCATCCCGCAAGACCATATCAGAGGCTTCCTTTGATACATCAGTGCCGGTGATACCCATGGCGACACCGATATCGGCCTGCTTAAGGGCTGGTGCATCATTCACCCCATCGCCGGTCATGGCCGCCACATGCCCTTGCTGTTGCAGAGCCCTTACGATCCTGAGCTTATGTTCCGGTGAAACCCGGGCATAGACGGAGCTTTCTTCAATTTTCTTCCGTAAGTCCACGTCTGACATGCTGGCCAGTTCAGTACCCGTAACATAATGATCATTGTCAGTTATGCCCAGCTCTTTAGCGATATAATTGGCAGTAAGCGGATGGTCACCGGTAATCATTATAGGACGAATACCTGCTGTCCGGCATTTGGCGACGGCCTGTTTAACTTCTTCACGGGGGGGGTCTATCATGCCTACCAGGCCTAGAAGGGTGATATCCGTTTCCAATTTCTCCGTATCCGGTTTCCGGTCGTAAGTTTTATAAGCAATGCCCAATACCCTGATGCCTTTCCCGGCAAACTCCCTGTTCTTATCCGTTAATCGCTTCCGGATATCTTCATTGAGAGGTTCTGTTTTGCCCTTAACCCATACCTTTGAAGATATATCAAGCAATCCGTCGAACGATCCTTTGGTGAATGATACCGTCTTTGGCTCCTTCAGCGCTGAGGTACGGATAAAAGAAAGATGTTGATCTCCGGCAACACCGTTAAGGTCGTGCAGGGTAGTCATTCTTTTCCGTTCTGAATCAAACGGCACCTCATTGATCCTGGGAATATTTGTTTCGAGGACTTTCTTGTCAAGGTTGAACTTTTTGGCTGCAATAACAATTGCCGTTTCCGTTGGGTCGCCAAAAGCCTCTGTCTTGTTCTCTTCGTCTTCACCATTAGCCAGGGAGGCATCATTACACATCGTTCCTGCCAGCAGTAATGATCCTATGGCCTGATGTTCGTGCATTAATTTTTCAATATCACCGGCGGAAACGGCACCTTCTATATTGATGGTATCATCCAAAGTAGCAAGGTATGTTACGGTCATTTTATTCTGGGTAAGCGTTCCGGTCTTGTCAGAACAGATATCAGTGACCGAGCCCAGCGTCTCTACCGCCGGTAACTTACGAATCAGCGCATTTCTGGCCAGCATCCTTCTGGCTCCAATCGCCAGGGTCACCGTTACTACGGCAGGAAGGCCCTCCGGTACGATCGCTACAGCCACACTGATGGCTACGAGGAACATGTCTCCGATATCTTCACCGGAAAGAACGCCAAAAAAAGCTATCAGAAAGGCGATGATACCTCCGGCAATGGCCAGGATCTTACCGACATTGTCCAGTCGTTTCTGTAAAGGCGTCTGTTCGGATTTTACCTCCTGAAGCATGGTGGCAATAGAGCCCAGCTCGGTATCCATCCCCGTATGTGTTACGATGGCCTGCCCCCGGCCCTGTGTGACAATCGTTCCCATATAGACCATGTTGACACGGTCACCAAGGGGAATATCTTTCTTGTCCAGTTTGTCGGTGTGTTTTATTACTGCCTCAGATTCACCGGTCAATGCCGCTTCCTGCACCTTAAGGTTATGGGTTTCAAGTAAGCGGCAATCGGCAGGGACGATGTTACCGTTTTCCAGGATGATGACATCACCAGGAACAACTTCCGAAGAGGTGATCTCTTTGAAGTCGCCACCACGGAGGACACGGACCAGGGGCTTGGCCATCTTTTTTAAGGCTGCCATGGCTTTTTCGGCCCGGTATTCCTGAACAAAACCCAGAATGGCGAATAAGATCACAATGGCTAATATGGAGATAGCCTCTAGCCAGTGCTGTAAGAACATGGAAACTACGGCGGCGATGATAAGGATGAGAACCATGGTGGCAGTGAATTGCTCCCATAAGATCTTCCATATGCTT
>CAZYDB010000115.1:0-6562 GCA_964645995.1 uncultured Roseivirgaceae bacterium | reverse complement strand
GCTTCTGGTCTTTTGTTCTACCAGTTCATTTGAACCATGTTCATAAAACCTTTTTTCAGCTTCTTCTTCAGAAAGACCATTTTCGGATGAACTGTTGAATGCATTAACGGTATCTTCGAGGGATTGGTCGTGCCAATAGTTTTTATGCTTATTATCTGAATCCATCTAAAAATGGTATGTAGTTTGAAAAGCGGATACGAAATAAAATAAATTTATCCTCTTTTCTTCAGTTTAGAAATAAAATATTTAAACAAACCCTTGTTAAGATTGAATCAATTTAATGATTAATCGATTTGTAATTTACTATTTTGGATACAACTAAAAAAATGGAAATTAAATTTTTTGATAAATATAAATTATTTTAGTTCTGGTTTCTCGTAATTTTTCAAGTGTCGCGGCAAAAGGGGAGGTACCTTTTGTTGATAGGTTTTATAGGCATCTTTACTTTTAACAAGTCTTTTTTCCATCATAGGAATACTGATAAAGTTAAAAAGCAGGATCATTGATAAAAACCCAATGCCTGTCCACCAATATTCGACAACACCGGCAGAAAGCGAGATAATATATAACCCTAACCAGAATAGTATTTCACCTAAATAATTAGGATGCCGGCTGATAGACCATAACCCGGTTTCCATATTAGCACTTTTTTCAGGGTGACTTTTTTTAAAGTTTCTGAGTTGTTCATCCGAGATATATTCAATGCCAATTGCTGCTAATGCGACAAGCGTACCGAGCTTATCAAATATTGAAATTGAAGCTGAGGTGGAAACGGCCGGAAGTACGGGTATTAATCCCATAAAAACCAGGATTGTTGGGAAAAGATGAATACCGGCCAGGCTCACCAACCAATACAATTTCCCTGTTTCTTCTGAAAGTTTTTTATACCGCCAGTCCTCATGCACTAAATTAGGCCAGCTTTTCATCCAGTTTATGGTTAGCCTAATACTCCAGACCAGCATGATGCCGAGAACAAGCATCTGCCGGGTTAAAGATCCTCCGGGATTTTCAGCGATCCAGTAAATTACAATAGGGATCGGGATAATACTCCAGTAGGGATCATAAACAGAAGAATTTTTAAACAGATAGCTGAAAAAAAACACGACAACGGTAGCTACGATATCAGCCAGGAGCATTTCAATGTATGCATTCTCATATTCCAGATAGTCAAGGGTTATTTTTCCCGATAAAACAGCCAAAAGATAAACGGCCACAATTATGCTATAGGAAATCAAGGTATTTCTTTTCATTATGATTAAATTAATACAATTAGAATGCTTCAGTATAAATACTGCGGTAAAAAGGCCAAAAATAATATAATTCTCAGATAACCATGGCAAAATTTAAACTGCCTCCCATATCACCTCTTCTTGGAAGTAATATTAAAACCTTTTTCAATACACTTTCTTTCGGGAAAGTGGAACCAGAATATTATTTTAAGGTAATTCTTTCTTTCCTGGTCGTGTTGATAGGAACTCCTTTCCGCAGGTTTGACTCATGGTATTATCAGAATAAAATCAAAAAGCAGAAAGATATAAAAGCTCCGGTATTTATAATCGGACACTGGAGAAGTGGAACTACCTTTCTCCATAACCTTATGTTACAAGACAAACAGTTTGGATTTGTAACCACTTATCAATCGGTCTTCCCTAATAACCTGATCGCGAAGTTTGTCTTCCGGATTTTCATGAAAGCGCATATCCCGGACAAAAGACCAGGCGATAATGTAAAACTAGCGGTGAACCTGCCCCAGGAAGATGAATTTGCCTTGAGTAATATGAATCCGTATACGTATTACCAGTTCATGTATTTCCCCAGGGAATATGCAGGTTTTTATAAAAGATTTATCCGGTTCGATCAGGAAAAAGAGATTGAAAAGCAATGGATGAAAGACTATGACCGTATGATCCGTCAAGCCTTGTTCAACACGGGAGGCCGGGTGGCGGTTTTGAAAAATCCCTGCAATACAGGCAGGATACAGACCCTCCTGAAACTTTATCCCAATGCACGCTTCATACATATTGTACGCAATCCTGTTACGGTGTTTCTTTCATCGCGCAAGTTTTTTACCGAGTTACTGCCAACCCTATGGTTTCATAAGGTTGACAGGGGATTTATTGAAAAAATGGTATTTGAAGTCTATGAATGGATCATGAAGGATTTTCAGGAAACCTACCCCATGATCCCTTCCGAAAACCTGATTGAGTTTACATTTGAAGATTTTGAAAACGACCCGATGAAATATATGGAGCGAATATACAGGCAGTTTGATTTAGAGAATTTTGAACAGGCAATATCCGGTTTAGAAGCTTATATTACGAAGACAGCAGGGTATAAGAAAAATAAGTATGAGGAGATATCCGGGAACCTCTTACATGAAATACTTGAAAGATGGGGGTTTGCCATGAGTTTGTGGAACTACAAGGTGCCGAAAAACCTTGATATTATAAAAAAAGAAGCCGTTGACATGAAATCATGACAACGGCTTCTCAAGATTTTTACTGAATTTATTCCACTTTAGCAAATACAATATTTACCATGAGAATAACAGCAGGTGGTGCTTCAACACCTGCAGGCAGAAGATCCTCAATAGATTCGGCGGGTAAAATCAACGAATTAATAACCCCTGAAATCGTATTGGATGTCCGGGTTATGTCGTTTACGGTTAATGCCAGGGCAGTGGGAAAAACATCTGAACTCAGATTCAAGGTTATCTGTGTTAACGATGAATTTTCAGTCCAGGTACCGGCAGCCAGTTCATTGGATTCCCCGACACAGATCAAGTATAACTGACCATTGGACTTGAGTTCAACCGCGCCGTTTGCCGGATCATCACAAGGAGCTGCACTGAGTATCCCATCTGCCGAGACCTGTGTCACATCCGTGCCGGCAGGAAGGATCACCTGTCCGCTTATTGTATAGTCCTGGACAACCTTAACCTCTTGCATGGTGTATTTGCCAGCCAGCGTATCGGTTTGTTCTTCATCGTCGTCATTACACTGGGTAAATACAAAGGCGATCGATAAGATAAAGGCAGCGAGGAGGGTAGTGGTCAGCAGGGTCTTTATTTTTTCTTTATTGATCATAGTATATTAAGTTTGATTGGTGTTTAACAAGTTTAAAAATGAAAATAAGCATAGTAACAACTTATAAAGATAGCTTTTTTTACTTAAAATTATTTTATCTTTAACACTTGATTATTTTTATTTCGGAATATTAGAACGAGGCTTACAAGTATTTTTGTGACGACTTTGAAAAATATCTTCATATATTTTCTTATTTTCTTTCCGGGATGGTCTTATGCCCAGGAATTGATTATCGAGGGCAGGGTGTTGGATGCCGCCACGGAACTTCCTTTGATAGGCGTAAATATCACGATAAAGGACAGGCTGACCGGCACGATCACTGATTATGAAGGGCAATTTTGGTTAAAAACCCGGACCGAACCTCCTTTTATGTTGATCTTTTCCAGTGTAGGGTATAAAACCAGGGAGGTTATGATCAGGGGGGAAAGTAACGATCTTGATATTCGAATGAAAGAGGAGACTATTCTGGGGCAGGAGATCATAGTCTCTGCCAGCAGGGTTGAGGAAAACATTCTGCAATCATCTGTCAGTGTTGAGAAGTTAAGCCTTAAAGATATCAGGCAGATGCCCTCTGCCAATTTTTATGATGGTTTATACCAGATGAAAGGCGTGGATATGAATGTTCAGAGTCTTACGTTCCGTTTTCCCAACACCCGCGGTTTTAATAACGAGAACAATTATCGTTTGAACCAGATGATTGATGGGGTCGATAATCTTTCTCCGGGACTGAGTTTTGCTGCCGGCAATATGTTTGGTCTTTCGGAGCTGGACCTGGAGAGCGTGGAATTGATCGTCGGCGCCTCTTCAGCCCTTTATGGCCCCGGAGGCATGAACGGCACCCTGATGATGACCAGCAAAAATCCTTTTGATTATCAGGGATTAAGTTTCAATATTCAATCAGGAATAATGCATGTGGGAGCTGATTACCGGGACAACATAACCCCTATGTATAACCTCAGCATGCGTTATGCGCAATCGTTCAATGATAAGGTGGCATTCAAGCTAACCGGCTCCTATCTTACGGCCACCGACTGGTACGGGGCAGATTACCGTGACCGGACCGACCTTGATAATCAGGAATTAACGCGGGGGAATAATCCCGGCTATGATGGTGTCAATGTCTATGGTGATGATATTTACGTGCCTGTCAACCTGCAGGATCTTGCACCGACCATTGCTGAGAACGTATGCTTGCAGCAGGGATTTCAACCCGGCACCTCCGAATACCAGGATTGCTATAACAACACGGTTTCCATATTTCCTGATCAGGTAGTTTCAAGGACCGGCTGGCGTGAAGAGCATATGGTGGATTATGGAACGGAAAATATTGGATTGAACGGGGCTTTGCATTACCGCATCAGTGAAGATCATGAGCTGATCGCTGAGGGAAAATATAGTAGGGGAACCAGTGTCTACACCGCCCAGAACCGATTTTCCATCCGCGATTTTGATATTTATACCGGCAGAATTGAGCTGAAAAACCCTAATTATTTTATAAGGGCCTGGGGCGTATCAGAAAATTCAGGGGATACCTATGATGCCGGCACTACCGGGTTGCTGATGAATGAGGCCTGGAAACCAAGTGAGCAATGGTATGCAGATTATATCGCGGCCTTCACACAGAACCGATTGCTGGGTAATCCTGAGGCGGAATCACATAAATTCGCCAGACTTGTGGCCGATAACAGGGATGCTAATGGCAATAAACTGAACCCCGGAGTGCCGGCCTTGCCCTTGCCGGGAACAAGCGAATTCGATCTGCTTTTTGATAGCCTCGTTCAGAAACCCATCAGCGAGGGAGGGTCCAAAGTTATCGATAAAAGCAGGATGTGGCATGCCGAGGTGATGTATAACTTTAACCACCTTGTTAATCTCTTTGAATTACTGGCAGGTGTAAGTTACCGGGTCTTTTCGGTCAACAGCGAGGGCACGGTTTTCTTTGATACCCCGGGTAACCCTGTCCTGGTAAATCAGTTTGGTGCCTATATGCAGGCAGGTAAGTCGATCCTTCAGGACCATATTAAGCTTACCGCCTCTGCCCGGTACGATAAACATGAGAAATTTGAAGGCAAGTTTACTCCCCGGTTTTCTGCTGTTTATTCTATTGATGAGTTCAAGGAACATAACCTCCGCGTCTCGTATCAAACAGCCTTCCGTTTTCCGTCTACAGCCGATCAATGGGTAGATTTCAGAACGGCAGCCTTTCACGCGTTGGGCGGATTGCCCGAACTTCAGGAAAAATATGATTTTAATACCAATCCTGTTTATCCTTTATCCGGGCCAAACCCCATCACCGATGTGCCGGTGGTCAGTGACGGTCCCTTTAATTTTCCGTCATTCGGTCCTGAGAAAGTGACGGCCATGGAAATAGGATATAAAGGATTGTATTTCCATAAGCTTCTTTTTATTGACGCCTATTTTTACCGGAATAATTACAGTGGTTTTCTTGCCAGGCAATTACTCGCACAGAATCCCTTTTCTCCCGAAGAACGGCGTTTCCAGACGGTTATTTCTACAAACGAGCCGGTTGCTTCGCTGGGCTGGGCAGTTGGAGGTGATCTTCGCTTACCCAAAGGGTTTTTCGTAAGAAGTAATATTGCCTATAATAGCCTGGAAGTTGACCAGGATAATGCAGGCCTGCAAACCCGTTATAATACCCCCGATTACCGTACCAATGTAATCGTCGGGAACCGGGATTTTGCCAAGAACATTGGCTTCAGTGTCAACTGGCGATGGCAGAATGGCTTCCTTTGGGAATCCGATTTTGGCACCGGTGACATTCCGGCCTATTATACGGTTGATGCTCATATATCCTATAAGTTATCCAATCTGAAATCTATCATTAAGATCGGAGGATCCAACGTGATCAATAATTATTACACAACCAGTTTTGGATCCGCCCAGGTAGGCGGCTTGTATTATGTGAGCTGGTATTTTGACAGTTACCTGAATTAAAACGCTCCATGCTCCCACTTTACTGCAATAACATCAAATAAGTGGATCGAGTCAGATAACCTTTCATTTATCAAAAATAACATCATAACCTTATCGGTAATTCCTGTAAATAGCAGAACCTGTCCCGGCATGAACGTGAAAGCCTGAAGCGCTATACCGGGACAGGTATCCCCAGAAAAGGTACATCTGTTCCGCTTAAATACTTATTGTCGGGAAAATGTTTCCATGGAGAAGGGCGGTATTATCAATGAGATCTATTAATGTGACTATCTTTGTGATCTTAAAAAAATTCAAAGCTTTTAATTCTACCTTCAAAATGAAAGTATTCAATCAATGGAGTTTTGTGGTGATCATGTGTCTGACATTAGGATTGGCTCCCTTCTTTCCGGAACCGCATATTCTCGGTAAAATACACTGGATTATGGGTGGTGCAGAAGGCATGACTGCCATAGACTGGTTTGATACCCTCTTTCACGGGTTGCCGTGGTTGTTGTTGATCCGCCTGCTGGTATTATCGGCGA
>CAZYDB010000114.1:11998-13289 GCA_964645995.1 uncultured Roseivirgaceae bacterium | reverse complement strand
AATTTTGCAAGTATCAACTTATCAAAGGTGAGACTTTTTCAGGAAACCCTATTTATTGATGATGAAGAATATTACAAACAATACGCCTGAACCGATGAATATCAGTACAGCTTCCAGAATATGTATCTTAACCGATTGTTTTCCCGCCATGGTTTATTTTCCTGAATTTATAAAATATTCTTCAATGATCTCTGATATTCCTCGTTTTCAGGATCCAGGGAGACGGCTTTTTTGTAAGCTTTCTGTGCCCTTTCGATATTTCCCTGGGTTGCATAGATCCTTCCCAGGTACCACCAGGCCTCATCCTTTGAATTACTGAATTCTTCCGGCGCGAGGTCGATGAACTTGATCAGGGATAGCGCTCCCTGTTCCTGGTAAAGTTGGCTTTTAGCGCTTAGCCTGCCCATTTGCAAATAGGCCGGGTAAAACCCGGAATCGATGATCATCAGTTTTTCAAAGCAGTTACGGGCTTCCTGGTATTCCTTGGCACCCATCTTGAAGACCCCATACTGGAGCAGGCCTCCCTTGTGATCAGGGTCAATACTGAAGATGGAATCAAACTGTTCTTCAGCTTTATCAGGGCTGCCGCCTGCAAAGGAAGGGGCATTGGCATAGTAACCTGCCAGATATATCCTGGCATCAAGATTCCGGCCATCGAGTTCCACTGCCCTTTCAAGAGAACTAAGCGCTTTGGGAGCGTAGATCGCCTGTTTCATGAAATCGACCTGTGAGAGCATCCTGAGGTAATTGATTCCTTTCCAGGTGAAGTACTTCGAATTCTGCGGGTCCAGTTCAGTGGCTCTTTCGAAATGATCAGTCGCTTCTTCGGCATACTCTTTTTCGAAAGCGATACGCCCAAGGAAATAATGAGCTGCAGCATCCTTGTCATCGTTTTCCAGGACCTGGTTGAAAAATCGCCCGGCTCCGTAATAATTACCTGCCTCGAACATTTCTTCCCCTTTGGTAAGGGAGGATTGCGCTGAAACGATCGAGCGATGGAACAGCAGTAAGAACAGGATCATTACGGCCAGATCCATCCGGAAAGTGTTGTGGGTTGTTTTTGTGTTTTTCATGATAATAATTTTTATTTAAAGGTTTCTTATCTGGTTTGTTTTGTTATCTCCGGAAAGTGTCAGGAAGAAGCCCAGGAAGATGAAACGCCTGGCAGCGGGCCTGACCGGGATGCTGTCATATATGCCCTCCTCATTGGGGAAATAACTGTACCGGCGTCCGAAATCCTGTTCCAGCCCAAGGAGGTTGGTGATCGAAAAATGTATAATAAAATTGGTTT
>CAZYDB010000114.1:0-11988 GCA_964645995.1 uncultured Roseivirgaceae bacterium | reverse complement strand
GCTCAGGTCATGATACGCGGCGGTCATTTCATTCCGGAATCCTTTTCTATTCGGATTGTGGTAAGGCCTTCTGCTACTGAAAGTATAGGACATCCCGAGTTGCGACCGGATTTCGCTCAGAAAATGCTTATAAACGATTGAAACGTTGTGTTTTGAGGCGAATTCCGGAATGGCCTCTTCAGGATAATCTCGGTACAGCCGCTTTGTGTCCAGGAAAGAATAGGAGAGCCAGTAATCCGCGTTCCTGAGGGTCTTTGAGTCACGCCAGAAAAGATCGATCCCCCTTGCATTGCCATGCCCCGTATTTTTGGGAGCCACCCGGAACGGACCGGTTACCGGCACAGACCTGACCAGTTTATCATACTCTTTATGATAAAGCTCGATCCTGAAGGTCCGTTTGTCAGTGATCCATTGGTAGTTCAGAATATAATGGACCGCCCTTTCATCAGTCAGGTCTTGCCTGATCAGCAGGTATTCCTGCGAGGGCCGTTGCCGGTAAATGCCGGTGGCCAATGACAACTGGCTTTTATTGCCTGTCTTGCAGGCAAGAGATAACCGGGGTGAAATGCTGATAGCCGAATTTTGATCATTGTATTCGGTCCTGATGCCTGCTCTCGCGAGTACATTCTTTGAAATGCTTATGTCTGCTTCGGCAAACAGGGCCGGTAACCATTCCAGGTATTTGCTGTCGATGGAGTATGCATCCTCAATTGAATCGATCCTTTGCGTGTGGCGGAACAGGTACTGGTCAGTTCCCAGCCTGAGACCGAACATGCCGCCTTTGTCGTGATAGGCCGTCAATTTCCAGTGAAGATCATGCTGGTTGCTGTTATCAATGAGCGGGCCGGTATCCGTCTGCCTGGTTGACCAGGTGCTGCCCATTCCACCGGCAATCATCCATCGATCATTAACCCGATCTTCGAAACTGGTATTGAGATAATGGTATTCGTTCCTTAATCCGACCTGCATGGTCTCTGTTACATCGATGAACGATGGCTGGTCAATTTTCATGGAGGAAAGGTCATTTGAATAGAATATCTTGAGCAGTCCTTCCTGCTGTATTTTTTGCCGGAACATGAACGTATTCTGCCAGGACCGGGGAGCCCGGACCCACCGGGCTTCCTGTGGGATTATGTAAAAATATGGTGTCAGGTCGGAGTAGGCAGACTCGAAGAAGAGAGAATTTGTTTTCCATTTACGGGTATGGGCCACAGAGCCTCCGACGGTCATGAGTGAGAGGTCGGTCTGGGTCTGCAGGGCCTCATCATCGGTCTGCATGATCAGTGTACCGGAGAGTGCCTGTCCGTATTCTGCTGAATAACCTCCCGTGCTGAAGGAAGCACCAGAGAAAAGGAAAGGGGAAAAGCGCATTCTTGCAGGGATGTTTACCGGTGACAGGCCGTAAGGATCCCCAACAATGAGTCCGTCGATAAAATTTTTCGTTTCCTTGCTATCACCGCCCCTGACGAACAGGCGGCCTTTTTCCCCTACTGCCTGTGTGCCGGGCAGGGTATTCATCACCCCCGGGATATCGGCGGTTGCGCCAGCTGTAGTCACGATATCTATGGGCCGGAGCGCCACGGATTTTTTTTCGTTACTGGCTTCAAAGACACCCGCAGAGATCACCAGCTCGTCAAGTTCGGATGCTCCGGGGAACATAATGATGAGCATATCCTGGTCTGTTAATGCAGGATCTAACCTCCTTGAATACTGTTGAAAACCGACGGCGCTGGCTATGAATGTCTGCTTGCCATTCTCACTGGTTCTGAAAGAAAAATATCCTTCTGTATCGGTGGCCGACCCGTCGTAGGTATCGAGCAGGTACACATTGGCTCCGATTATGGGCTCGCCATCCGGCGTGATCACCCTGCCACGGATCAGATGCTGGGCCTGGCCATGAGAGGCAATGAAGAAAAGAAGCAATAGGAACAGATTCGGTTTCATAATTTTTTAAATTCTAATATGAATTTCCCCAATGCCGGTATCATTTAAAAAAAGAAAGGACTGAACTGTAGTAAAATGGGGATGAAGTGTTGTTGAAGAAGGAAGAAGGAAGTCGGAGGCGAAGTTGTAGGCCTCAGGCCGGAGATCCCGCTGGAAGCGGGAAAGGAAGAAGGAAGTCAGATATCCTTCCTTTCTCCTACGATTAAACCAGGATGGATGAAATCCCTCCCCCTTCGCACTTTTCAATCACGGCTTCCTCAGGCTTCTATTCATCCCTGAGGTCGCTGGCGGGTTGATCAGGTATTTATTGATGGGCAGGAAGATATCGTAACGGATTATAGTTTATTCCGTCTTGTGATCAACAGCGACGATACATTTACACTGACTGATATCAGTGGGAATAATATTTCCGGTACCTGGGAATTACAGAACAATGATACCCGGTTAGTTTTAAATCCTGGATCTCCGGCAGAAATTGCATATTTTATCGGGGAGATTCATGACGACATGCTGGTTTTAATTACTGAAATAGAAAACTTTAAGGATCTTCCAGCTTCTTTTAAGTTCGTATTAATTCCCGGGAATTAATACTTTACTTTAACAGTGGACCTGATGAATTAGCAGAAAAGAATACCCATCGTTGGAATAATCAATTTCAGGTAATCAGTACACGGTCATTTGATCTGCTGGTAGATCGCCTTCAGGAAATCCCTGTTACTGGTTTTTCCAGGCAGGAAGTGGGGCATGGTGCTGAGGCCTGCCTTTTCAGCCCATGCCTCGGCATTTGAAGGCTCCACCATCTTATCCAGGTCAGCGCGCCAGGAGGTTAGGATGCCCTTCAGCCCCATAAACTGCACCAGGGCATAATCCGGGTCTTCCGGACCGGCATCTTCGAAATAGATAAGTACGGCACCCTGGCCAAGCAGTTTTTCCTGAAGTGTTCCGGGGTTGATATCCTGGACAGTATTCCTTGTTTCTATACTGATTACTGAGGCGACACCTGCGGCCTGCCCCATGGCCATCCAGCAGGGTTCCATTCGCAAAGTGGAGAAGCCCAGGTGGGTACCGGAAACAGGCACCGGCGCCAGCAGGTTCTTGATTTTTTCGGGGACCATCACACCATAGGGAACTGTATAGGGTCTTGTCTTGTAGCTTAGAAATCCATCGAGGTGTACCCTTCCCGGTTCTCTTTTGCGCACAGCATGTGAGTCGATGGCATAATGGCTGGCCGTAATACTTGAAGCATGGATCGGTGGCCTGCCTTCCGGTGTTTCGGGAAGGGCATCATGGGCAGTGAAAAAATGCTTTCCCTGCATCCTCCTGCCTTCGCGCACATAAACCTGTCGTGGAAAATTATCATTGTCCATATACTCATCTCCGGCCAAACCCCATTTGCGGGTTTCTTCTTTGAACCATTCCGGCAGTTCCGGGTCGTTTTGTGCAAACCAGAGCAGCCCAAGGGTATACTCCCTGAGGCGCTGTGCATAACGATCGCGCCAGTCCCAGCCTGAAGAAGGCCAGGGCCAGTTCTCTTCCGGGAGGTCCGTTGAGATAAAGGCGAGGTGCTGGTTATTGGCATCTGTCTTCCCGTTAGGGATCTTTACCATATTGGTGAGTCGCCAGATGCCCTCAGGCATGCCGGGAACTTCCGGAGGCAGGCCCCGGCTTATCCGTTCCCTGTTTTTTTGGATCTGCTCTTCCGTAAGCCTGGTGATATCGTGGCCGGTATGACGACCCGTGGTTACATCTTCGATCAGGCTGGTAAATTCATTGTGGTTATAGCGGGCTGGCTTTCTGATCACCATCCTGTTGGCCGGGTCATTTGTCAGGCAAAGGCGATAGTTAAAGGACTGGATAGCATTATCCGCCAGGAGCGTCGATCCTTCCGCTTTGGGACCGTTCCAGTACTTATACACTCTTCCGGCATAGGGTTCCTTATATTCATCAAATCCTTCGCGGCCGATCAGATAAGGAATACCGGCAGCCGCGATAAGGTCTCCTTCATAGGTGGCGTCGATAAAAACGGCTCCATTAAATGTTTCATGGGCAGAATTTTCGCGGTTCAGGACCCGGATCGACCGGATTGATTCATTGACGATATCAACATTATCCTTAAGCGGGTCGAACTGGTGGTTTAATAATACGGTGATGTTCTTTTCTTCATCGATCATTTGGTTGAAAACCTTTTCAGCCACTGCAGGTTCGAAATGATATCCATCGGAACAATCGTTAACCTGGGGGGAGCCTTCTCCATACGCCTTTACATAATGTTCTCTGACCCTGGTAATGAATTCCATAAAAAGACCTTCTGTGGCGCCCCTGGTGCTGATATCGGTAGCGCCGAGTCCATTGGCAGGTAAGCCGCCGATATGATGCGTCCGCTCAAGCAGGACAGCCCTTTTCCCCATTCTCGACACGGCGACAGCTGCCATGATCCCGGCCGGTGTGCCGCCAACGATTACTACATCATAAGTACTCTCTCCGGGTGATCCCTGCGTTTTCTTAATGGACAGGGAGGCCGCCAGGCCCGGGGGCAGAAGGGTGCCACCCATAAACATATGTAAAAGGAATTTTCTGCGATGCATAATTTTTACTGATAAAGGATTAAAAAATCATTTGATCCTTAAATTACGTAATTTTGCCGTATGCTTAAAAATAAAAGCAGAGATATCGAACTGCTCGCCCCCGCCGGAAACTTCGAGTCTTTGACGGCAGCTATCCAGGGTGGGGCGGATGCCATCTATTTCGGCATTGGGGAATTGAACATGAGGGCGGCCTCAAGCAGGAATTTTCAGATCACAGACCTTGAAGAGATCCGTAAGATCACTAGCAAACAAGGTGTCAGGGCTTATGTAACCCTGAATACGGTGATGTATGATAATGACCTTGACAAGGTCCGTGAGATACTCAGGGCAATCAGCCGGTATGGTATCGATGCGGTTATTGCTACAGACTTTGCCGTTATCAGCAATGCACGGGAATTGAATATTCCCCTGCACATATCAACCCAGTCCAATGTAAGTAATATCGAGAGTCTTAAGTTTTTTGCAGCTTTTGCTGATGTGATCGTACTGGCCAGGGAACTCTCCCTGCAACAGGTTCAGTCCATTTGTGAGGCTGTCAGGGCAGAGAACATCACTGGCCCTTCAGAGAAACCGGTCAGAATAGAGGCATTCGCCCATGGCGCCTTATGTATGGCCATCTCCGGAAAATGTTATCTGAGCCTTCATGAAAAGAATAAATCTGCCAACAGAGGCGAATGCATGCAGTTGTGCCGCCGGGGTTATACGGTTACGGAGAAAGAAGATCAATATCAGCTGGATATCGATAATGAATATATCATGTCACCGAAGGACCTTAGTACGATCACCTTTATCGACCGGCTGCTCGATGCCGGTGTTCAGGTCTTCAAGATCGAAGGACGGGGAAGGCCACCTGAATATGTAAAAACCACGACCCGATGCTACCGGAAGGCTATCGACGCCTGGGAAGAGGGCAGTTTCTCAGAAGATAAAGCACGGGGATGGGAGGAAGAGCTCAGGACGGTATTTAACAGGGGTTTCTGGGAAGGGTATTACATGGGCAGGAAAGCCGGTGAGTGGAGTAGAAAATATGGTTCTCATGCAACCCGGAAGAAAGAATATATCGGCAAGGGAATGAATTATTTTTCGAAGATCGGCGTGGCTGAATTTCTTGTTGAAACCAAAACTCTGGAACGGGGTGACAGGATCATCATATCCGGACCTACCACGGGTATTTTAGAGGCCACTGTGGATGAATTAAGGGTTGACCTGAAGCCCGTAGAAAAAGCAGGGAAAGGGGAACGGGTTTCAATACCCGTGCCTGGTCAGGTGAGAAGATCAGATAAATTATATAAGATTGTGGACAGGGCTGAAATTGATCAATGATCCGTATAAAGATTATTTGGCCTTAGTGTGACATTTTGATTTATTTTGGTCATTTTCACGAAAAATTTTAAGAAAAATATCATATGATTATTAATCCGGCAGATCGATTAGGGCAATTACAGGAATATTATTTTTCAAAAAAGTTGCAGGAGATCAGGCAGTTGAATAACAAGGGCTATAATATCCTTAATCTGGGGATAGGCAGCCCTGACATGATGCCTTCGGAAAATACTATCGCAGCGCTAATTCATTCTGCAGAAAATCCTAATCACCATGGTTATCAGCCTTATCGCGGGATCGCTGAACTGCGTGATGCGATAGGACACTGGTACTCCACTATGTACCGGGTCGATCTGAATCCTGATATCGAGATCCTGCCATTGATGGGTTCCAAGGAGGGCATCACCCATATATCAATGGCTTTCCTGAATCCGGGAGATAAAGTGCTGGTCCCTGAGTTGGGTTATCCAGCCTATGCGGCAGTCACCCAGATGGTGGGTGGTGTTCCGGAGACCTATCCCCTTGTCGAGGAGAATAACTGGGCACCGGATTTTGAATACTTGCAGGCTGCCGATCTTTCCGGAGTGAAGATCATGTGGATCAATTACCCGCATATGCCTACCGGAGCGCCGGCAAGACGTGAAATTTTTGACCAGTTGGTGGCGCTGGCGGCAGAAAAGAAATTCCTCATTTGCCATGATAATCCTTACAGTATGGTGTTGAATGAAGGAGATCCCTTAAGCCTCTTATATTCAGAAGGAGCTTTTGAAGTGGGATTGGAGATGAACTCCCTGAGCAAGTCACATAATATGGCAGGTTGGCGTGTTGGCTGGGTCAGCGGCAAGAAAGAGTATATCGATGCCGTGATTAAGATCAAGAGTAATTTCGATTCGGGGATGTTCAGGGCTATACAGGATGCTGCAGTGGCCGCCTTTGACAACCCCAGGGAATGGCATGAGCAACGGAACAATACCTACAGGGAGCGCAGACGCCTGGTATTCGACATCCTTGAAAAAATCGGATGTCGCTGGAATGAGAACCAGGTAGGCATGTTCATTTGGGCTAAGATACCCGATCAGGTGGAATCGGTAGAACCGTGGGTCGACCGTATATTGTATGATCACCGGGTGTTTATCACACCGGGTTTTGTTTTTGGAGAAAAGGGGAATCGTTATGTGCGCATGTCGTTATGTTCATCGCCATCCATGTATAAAGATGCTCTTAAACGGCTTGAAGACTTTAAAATATAAAAGATGAATATATGTATTGCCGGCCTTGGCCTCCTGGGAGGCTCCTTTTCCCTGGGTTTGAAGAGCTTTCGCGATGATATTTATGTATATGGTGTCGACATCAATACTAAAAATGCTGAGGCAGCCCTGAAGCTGGGGATTGCCAATACAATTGTCGATCTCGAAGAAGGCGTAAAACAGGCAGAGCTGATCATCCTCGCTACCCCCGTTAACGTGCTAAGCCAACAGGTCGTTAAGGTGCTGGACCTGATTGAGGAAGGATGCATCGTTACTGATTTCGGATCTACCAAGGAAGAGGTCTGTAAGGTGGCTGATACCCATCCTAAACGAAACCAGTACGTTGCTGCGCATCCCATTGCCGGTACGGAGAACTCAGGTCCGGAATCTGCATTTCCATCCCTCCTGAAGCATAAGATGATGATCATCTGCGACCGGGAAAAGAGTGTTTCCGGGTTTGTTGAAAAACTGGAAGATCTTTTTAAGTCACTGGAAATGAAAATCGCCTATATGAACTCGGTAGAGCATGACCGGCATATCGCCTATGTTTCCCATCTGAGCCACATCAGCAGCTTTGCCCTGGGCTCCACGGTGCTGGATAAGGAAAAAGATGAACGCAGCATTTTCGCTATGGCCGGTAGTGGATTTTCATCCACCGTGCGATTGGCCAAGAGTTCACCGGATATGTGGGCCCCCATATTTACTCAAAATCAGAAAAATGTCTCTGAAGCGCTTGATGCCTATATTAAAAAACTGCAATTTTTTAAGCGGATCATCGATGAAAACGATCAGCAAAGCAGCTATATATTGATGAAAGATGCCAATGAGATCAGGCGGGTGCTTCATGGAATTACGAAAAATGAGCCAGAATGATCCGGATATCATTATCTGAATTCTTGAGAATCTTGGCCTCAACCCTAATCCGGAAGGTAGTATCCCGGAAGCATCCCCAACCCTGCGGTCATTAAGGTCAGTAAATTAAACGGGCGAAAAGGGGTTGGGATGCCAATTAAAAACCGAAGTTAAAATACTATCCTGGCCGACGATCAACTAAGGCCTTTTTCCCGCCAAGCGGACAGGAATCCTCCGGCTGAAAAATTATCCTTTAAATTAATTTTCCTGAATGTTTATTTTTTGATTTCTTTGTCTGAAGAAAATAAAAACTTAGCCTGGTAATTTCAGGCATTTAAATTTTTTAATTATGAAACGTACAGGGCTTCTTATTATCATCCTGGGTGTTATTTTTATTGCTGTCGTATGGGGGATCATTGCCTATGAGGTAACACCGGAACAGTCTTTAAAAGCAAATCAGATATCACCTTCGGAACAGTATCCCCAATACTGGGCTTTCAAAGGGGAAGAATTATTGCTGTTAGGTGGATCTGTTGAAGATAATCTCTTTCAGATCGCTGACCTGGAGGCACACCTTGACCTACTCAAATCCTGCGGAGGCAATTATGTGCGGAACACTATGTCGAGCCGGGATGAGGGCAATGCCTGGGCGTTCCGTATGAATACCGACAGCCTGTATAACCTGGATGAATGGAACGATGAATACTGGTCCCGGTTTTCAAATTTTCTGAAGGAGACTTCATCCAGGGATATAATCGTACAGATCGAAGTTTGGGCTACATTTGATTTCTATCGGGATAACTGGGAAAGGAATCCCTTCAATCCGAAGAATAATGTGAATTACGGTCCGGAAAGGACAAAATTGCCTCTGGAAGTGCCCAGCCATCCTATTTTTACGGATAACAACTTTTTCCGTTCGGTTCCCTCGCAAATGAGTCTGCTCAGGTTACTGGATTACCAGCAGAGGTATGTGGATAAGATCTTATCTTATTCCATGGCATACGATCATGTTCTTTATTGTATGGATAATGAGACATCAGTCACCTCCGACTGGGGCCGGTTCTGGGCTGATTATATCTTAAAAAGAGGGCGTGAAGCAGGCAAGACATTACAAACCACTGAAATGTGGGATCCCTGGGATCTGGGGCATGTGGTGCACCGGGAGACCATGGACCATCCGGAGTATTTTACTTTTGTTGATATCTCGCAAAATAACCATAATTCCGGTGAGACACACTGGCGCAATGGGATACTACAACTGGAGCATCTGAAAGCGATTAATGCACTCAGACCCTGCAATAATGTAAAAGTTTATGGAAATGACGGGGGCAGGCACCAGACCACACAGAA
Organism: uncultured Roseivirgaceae bacterium; assembly: GCA_964645995.1. GTDB lineage: Bacteria > Bacteroidota > Bacteroidia > Cytophagales > Cyclobacteriaceae > JAGTVG01. The sequence continues at coordinate 2,687 of CAZYDB010000114.1, read as the reverse complement.
TGGGGTTGAGTCATTCATAAGGAATGTAATGTTCGGCTCGGCATCATCCCGTTTTCACCGCCCGACCTCGGGACAGGGATTGAATGAAGTGGCACAGCACGTGATCAGAAGCACAAGAATGGTGACCGATGAGATGGATTTCTTCAATGGTAGGCCTCTTGATCCGGCGATTGTGGAAAAAGAGGATAATGAAGCATATTGCCGGGGCATACCAGGTAAGGAATACCTTGTTTATTTTCCGGATGGAGGTGAGATAACCATGAATATCGATCTGAACAAACGTAATGCTGCTATCCGTTGGATTGAAATAATGAAATCGGATTGGTTGGAAGACAGGGTTACCGGGACCGGTGAAGCGGTTACTCTCAGGTGTCCGGGGGCGGGCAACTGGTTTGCTTTGATCCGCTAAATTCGATAATATTAAAATAATATTCACATTATCTTTTATCTTAGATGAACATTTATCTGAAAAGATATAATTATCCATTATTAAAATAATTATTTGATCATGCTCGACGAAAAATACATTGAAAAATTAAAAGAACAGGATAAAGATGTCAGGAAGGCAGGGGAGCAGATACAGTATTTTATAAAAGGATTTCCTTTCATGAAACTTGATAGGGCGGCTACTGCCGGGGATGGCATCAGGAAACTTTCTGAGAAAGAAATGCGGGAGGCCATTCATTTTTATGAGGACAGCCAGCCAGAGAATAGGATTATCAAATTCGTTCCTGCTTCGGGTGCGGCCAGCCGGATGTTCAAGGATCTTTTTACCTTCATGAATGAATATACAGGGTCAGAAGCCGATTATGAAAAATTAAAGAGTGATCCTTCCTATGAAAAAGTATATCAGTTTTTCAGGAGCATCCAGCAATTCGCATTTTATGAGGCGCTCAGGGGGGTGATGGAAGAGGACGGGCATCACCTGGAGGAACGTATGTTAAAGCGTGATTATAAACTTGTGCTTGAGTATCTGCTCACGGAGAAAGGGTTGAATTATGGCAACCTCCCCAAAGGATTGCTTCAGTTTCACCAGTATGATACCACCACAAGAACACCAGTAGAAGAGCACCTGGTGGAGGGTGCGCAGTATGCGGTGAGCGGGCAGGATCATGTTTTTCTTCATTTCACCGTATCCCCGGAGCACGAAATGGAATTTAAACGGCATATAAGGAATGTCATCGCCAATTATGGGAAACAATATAATGTGAAATATGATATTCATTTTTCACAACAGAAGCCATCAACGGACACGATCGCGGTCGATCCCGATAATAACCCATTCATAAAAGAGGATGGCAATATTCTGTTCAGGCCCGGGGGGCATGGGGCATTGATCGAGAATCTTAATGAGCTGGATGCGGATTTGATATTCATAAAAAATATTGATAATGTGGTTCCTGACCGATTGAAGGAACCTACGGAAAAATACAAGAAAGTGCTGGGCGGGGTGCTGCTTGAATATCAGGAAAAGATATTCTATTACCTGAGAATACTGGAAGAGGTAAAGACGCTGAGCCCCACTTTCATGGAAGAAGTTGCTGAGTTTATTAAAAATGATCTCTGCACGGAGCTTGCGCCGGATCATGGACATATTGACGCACGGGATTATTTTGTTAAAAAACTGAAAAGACCTATCCGGGTATGTGGTATGGTCAGGAATGAAGGAGAACCGGGTGGTGGCCCTTTCTGGTGTCGTAATGCAGATGATACTATTTCCCTGCAGGTTGTGGAAAGCGCCCAGGTAGATATGGCTGATGATGAACAAAAAAAGATAGCCGGTGATGCGACACACTTCAATCCCGTTGACCTTGTCTGCGGGGTGAAAGATCATAATGGTAATAAGTATAATCTTCCTGACTTCATTGATCCCCAAACCGGGTTTATCTCCGGTAAATCCATGGAAGGAAGGGAGTTGAAGGCCCTCGAGCTTCCAGGATTATGGAATGGCTCGATGTCGGACTGGAATACCATTTTCGTCGAGGTACCCATCGAGACCTTCAACCCGGTGAAGACAGTTGTCGATCTGCTCAGGCCACAGCATCAATGAAATTAGCCACCAATGCACGAATTGTTTTATTTGTATTCGTGGCTTTTTTTGAATAGAATACGGTGTAAGGTTTAGGGTGTAAGGTTTAGGGTGTAAGGTGTAACCGACTTCCGGCCACGCCTGCGTCGCGGTCTCCGGCTTTATATCACTTCACAACTCCAATCCGTTTCACCACCTCATTCCCATCATAGATGATCTTCAGCAGATAGGAACCCTGCCGGTTCAGGTTCATATCAATACGAAATTCATTGAGCCCATTTTTTGTATCAGGGAACTCCCGGGTCCATAACAACCGCCCTTCCGAGCTGATGAGCTGCAGCGTGACCGGACTGGCTTCCGGCAGGATCAGATCCAGGTTGAGCTGTTCCCCGACAGGATTGGGATAGGGGTCCCGGACCAGGAACCCGTTTTCCCAGGAAAGGCATTCCCGGTTATCGGAAAGGTCAGATTCTGCATAGCCCCTGACTTTCGGGATGAGTTCGAAGCAGACAAACTGAGGCTGCTGATTTGGCAGATTGAGCAACTCGAAATTCAGCAGATAGCTGGAAGTATCCCTGGCAAACAGGGTTTCATTAAATGACTCGGAAAGCCTGTATTCCCCATCTACATCGATCAGAATATCCATATCTTCAATGAT
>CAZYDB010000113.1:12821-13303 GCA_964645995.1 uncultured Roseivirgaceae bacterium | reverse complement strand
CGAAGATCCCATCGGTCAACACGCCGGGATCCTCACCGGCATATTTGAGCGGTGGTTGAGCCAGTTTTACTTTTTTACCCTCAGCAATATTCGGCTCAAGGGCTCTTTTGAGTGTCGCCTTATAAAGGTTTATATATTCATCGACCGTAAAACGCATTTCATTCATATACAAGATGTCTGCCTTATCGCAGGTCTTTTCAAAGGCGTCAAGCCGCTGTCTTATAGATTGCGGAACGGCGGGGTTTCCTTCGCTGTCGACCGTTACGATCGAAAACTCATCATTAAGGTTATTACGTGAAGCTTCCAGGATTGCATAATCCACACCCAACCGGGCCCTGGCAACCCTGTCCGATACCCGCGGCTTGTCAGCAACAGCCGCTGCCGCTGCATTAAAATATTGATCATACAAACCAAGCAGATCCGCCTGTAGGAATGAAGAAAAGGCCTGCGAAGGATCACCATATAGAAATAAAAAGAAAGAA
>CAZYDB010000113.1:0-12811 GCA_964645995.1 uncultured Roseivirgaceae bacterium | reverse complement strand
GGGATTGATGAACCTTGTAGATATATTTTTTTATGAAGGGCCCTGCTTCTTCATAATAGCCGTTCAAAAAGTCATTGATCAAACTTTCCCTGTCCTTATCCGGATCCCATAAAAACCGGGCGATGAGCCATGTCCTCAGTTCAAACAATTCGCTGGGCTGATGACTATGCTGCTCAAAGACCCATTTCGCTTCATTATCCCTGAAAAACTGAATATTGGGTTGGAGGGTATGTATGTTTGGAAAGGGTGCCAGGAAATTCGTGAACTGTGTGGTATAATCCCATATCCGGATATTTTTTGTCAGCCTGCCCCAATCGACAAGATCCCGGGCAAAATCAGCACAATGGGTGTTAATAGGTCCACTTCTGTCGCATTCAATGGAGCAAAGGGTGATCAGCACATTATTTACCGGCTTAATGGACAATGGCGCCTTACGTGTATATTGATAAGCGAGTGTGGAAATAGTCTTATCAGGAAACTCCCTGGCAATCTTATTCACAAAATAGATCATGGATCCCGAAGGTGAGCCTTGCGCCTGATGGATCGCTTCACAGTCGACGCATAAACAATACTGAGTATTATCGTCCTGGCTGACAGAAATAACCTCCGCCTCAGGATATCTTTTCAGCATCGCATCTACTGAATCCCTGACAATGCGGAAAACCTCAGGATTGGTAAGACAAAGCTGTGTCGGAAGCCTTCTCCCATTTCTCAGGGCATAAAATTCAGGATGATCTTCATAAAACACAGCCTCCGGCATAAAAATATGAAAAGTATGCACCCTGGCTTCCGGGACATACATGGGGAACGCCCGGTGGGTAACTTTCCTCTTGTCTGCGAAAGAATGATTATCGTAAAATAAACGCGAGTGAACCGTCCGGGTTATGATCGCAGGTGAATAAGAATAGTTGATATTGGCGGATAATGTGACCCTTTCCTTTCGGGGTATTTTTTCCGCTGAAGGTGTATAAAAGCGACAACCCAAAAATTCCTCTAGGAAAGTATATACAGCATACAAACTATACAGGCTACTTCCTCCCGAAATAATAAGATCATTATTGATGGATTTTATATTAATTTGATTATCAGCAACTAAAGCCTCACTATTTGCAGCTTTATTTAGGATAAATATCCTGTGGCCGGCTATATCTTCCCCGCCTGTCACAATGGGGACTTCAGCATTTCCGATCCTTGAAAGATAAAGCTGAAGTTCAATGGCGGCTTTATGGATTAATGAGTCGGGATCATCAGGAAGAACGATTACCGTCTTTGAAGATCCCTTGTCAATCAAAACCCATTCCTCCGCTTGCCGGCATGATGCCAGAAGGAAAATGGGGAAAAGGGAATATATGAAAAAACGCATGTTGAGTTATTTAATGGTGATAATAAAACTAACCTGGACAATTCAAAGACTTTCATTATACAACATAATTTTAAGATATATATAGTTGATATTCAATGAAATACTTCACCAGGTTAACCCCGATGAGCATCCCGATAAAATCGGGGCGCTTCATCGACCCGTCAGGATGAAAAATTCGCAAATTTTTCAGGCTAAAAATAGTATTTGCAAACCGGTAAAACAATCCTCAGGTATCAGAACTTTACATTGTATAAAAAATTTGATTGTTTTCGTATTATATACTCTGAAAAATAACCGGATTTCATATATTGTATAAAAAAAAGCATCTATGAGAAGCATTCTGTTAATTCTTTTTATAACCACCGTCGTCATCACCCTGTCTGCACAACCGGGACAATACCGGGTCGATGCGCTTGTAAACCCAAAAATTCCTGAGCAGACCCTCACAGTGGGTGGCCCTGATGCTGATATTCAGGGTTTCGACCTGCAAGCCATCCAGTCAGCTATTGACGCCATTGCGCTAACCGGCGGAACCGTTGCCCTGGACCCCGGCACCTTTACTCTCATCGCGCCGGTCAGACTGAAGTCCAATATTCACCTGAAGGGTTCGGGCAAGGAAACTATCCTGGCCAAAACCAGGGGTGTGCAGACAAGGTTTATCATCGATGCCGATTATGGTGAATTAAAGATTACCGTTGAAGATCCTGACGGATTCTTTCCGGGCATGAAGATCCAGGTAACAGACGATAATAATAGTTCTTGCTGGAATGTTTCTACTGCTTATGTCACCGATATCCGGGATGATGTGATCTATATTGATGATCACCTGATCCGGGATTATTATTCAACTGCAAACGGTCTGATCTCCAACGCAAGTTCAGTGGTGGAGGTGATTGGCGCTGAAAACGTACAGATATCGGGGATGACGCTTGACGGACGCGGGGATATTAACCACAAAGCGGACGGATGCAATAGCGCCGGTATCTATATTTTCAAATCAAAGAAGGTCACCGTCGACGGGGTTCATGTAAAGGATTTTAACGGTGAAGGGATAAGCTGGCAGATCACCGAAGAGGTGACCATCAAAAACAGTGAAATCAGCGGCAGCGGCAATACCGGCCTGCATCCGGGAACAGGCTCTCCACTAACTATAATAGAAAACAATACGATACATCATAATACAGTGGACGGCTTGTTTATCTGCTGGCGTGTACATCATAGTATTGTCAGGAATAATAAAATTCATCATAATGGCCGTTTCGGCATCTGTACCGGACATAAGGATACTGATGTTCTTTTTGATTCGAACCATATCTATGAGAATGGAAGCGATGGGGTCAACCTGAGAGGCGAGCGGGAAGCCAACGCTCCCCATAGAAACACCTTTGTTAATAACACCATTGAGAATAATGGTGTAAACGGATCGGGCTATGGTTTATCGATCAATGCCCCGGCCCATGACCTAATCCTGAAAGAGAATATTTTCCGTGACACGAAAGATGGGAGGCAGAAAGCCGGTGTTTATATCACTGAAAACGGTCTGATGCCCCAAATGATCAATAATCATTTCACGGGACATAAACTTGAAAAAATAATTAATGAATAAGTGAAAAAGCCAGTATTCTGGCCCATTCAGAGAATATCAAACCCGGAAATATAAACCGGGCTATCAGGATCCACCGGCGCATGGTCAATACTTTTCACCATTACGTCCATCCGGATCTTTCGGTTAAACCGTTGCATGATGCCCGGGTCAATATTTTTTACAGCTGCATGGACCGCGGATCTATTGTCCAGGCATAAAATTGCCAAATGCTGTTGGTAATGAGCTAATATTGAAGAAAAAAGCCGGTCCAACCTCGCTTCTCCACCTTCCCGGTAATAGATGCCTTCAATCAATACAAATGTAAGGTTTTTACTGAATAAGCGTCGCAGCAAAGGGATCTTTGGCAGGATATGCATGAGGAGGGTTCCTGACAGGCCCGGCATACTTTTGATAATCCATTCCTCGGGGATTGCCTGAGCCCCGCAGACTATCTCTCCTTTTTCTCTCAATACAAAATAATCTCCTTTAAAAAAGAGGTTATCAAATGATAGTAACTGCTCACGATGATAAAACCTGCTAAGTCTTTCCTTCATGAGGGTAATGTCATTCCCCATTGCCACCGAAACACGGTTATCGAATGCGGTAAAGAGGCGATTGATAAGGATCACATCAAAAGAAGCGATCCTGGTGAAGCCAAACTCATATATGATCCGCGTTGAACGAATATTGGCAGGGTCAACGTAGGCATAAAGGAGAAACGGCCCGGTTTCCCCCAACCCCTCTCCTTCCATCAGCCGGCCAATCTCCTCCCGAACCGGACTTATTCTCGTCTTTCTGTTTTTATTGACCGGCCGGCCCGACCTGAGTGATTCTTTGAAGGTAAAAAAACGGATATAATATCCCGTCTGAACTCGTTTATGGTTATAGACTTTTCTTTTGCTTAAGCAGACAGTACCTAATAAGGTATTCTTCCGGCATAATTTAACAAAAACAGGATGCTGAATAGCGTTAATTTTCTCCTTCACATTCCGGTGCTGATAAAGCATACTCTTCCCCGGCGTACCGATAACATTTTGCTCTAATAAGTCGAATAATTGCCTATCAGGATTGTCATCTATTTTAAGGATACTGAACAATAAGAATCAAATTAAAAAATGATGCAACTTCAAACAAAATAATCAGATTACTGGTTTATTCTTCCCTGATCTGATCGATGACCTCTTTAAGAGGAACCCGTTGTCCGTCCCTGTACGCCACGATCCATGCATCACTTACACCCATAGCCCTCAGTTGATTCTGGAGTTCGTCCGCCTTAAAATAATCCCTGAACTGACCAACAACAATCTCCTGCATATCATTCTTCTGCTCCACAGCCAGATTCACTGATTCATCAAGTGATTCAGGGACCTCCCTTTCACGAAAAGCTCCGACCTGTACCTTAAAATAGACTCCTTCACTGATCGCAGAAGGACAATTAGCCAGTTCAGAAGATAATTTTGCAATGGAGGACCTGGCATCAGACAGCTTTCCTTCCAGTTCATCATTTTCCTCTTTTAACGAAGCAAGTTCAGCATCCTGTGATTGCCTTGCTTCGGTTAACTGGCTTTGCAGGGCATTGCTTTTCTGCTGGCAGGCAGAAAGATCGGCCTGCAACTGATCCCTCTTGTCCTGCACTTCAGCAAATTTCTTGCTTCCTACACATCCGGAAAAAATTATAGCAAGACCAGCCATTAGAATAAAGGCCCGGGGAATGACTTTTAAAAGTCGGTGTACATTATTTTTATTTTTCATACTATAAGACATATGATTTTTCAATATTTTTATAAATTTAATCAATATAATTCTTTTTTAATACGATCAGTACCCATATGAAAGAAAAGGCTATTAAAATATTTTGTAGAATTCAATGGTAAATAACATCTGTTTTTAAAAAACTTAACTTGTTATCCAACGAAAAAACATGAGATCACTTGATTGAATATACCAAAATCACATTATAAACACAAAAAAAGGTCAATAAAACGTATCAAAGGTCATATCACGTAAAATAATACATATTGACATGGATGCCTTTTACGCTTCCGTCGAACAGCGTGACAGGCCTGAATTACGAAAAAAGCCTGTTGCCGTAGGCGGAAGCAGCATCAGGGGTGTTGTGGCTGCTGCCAGTTATGAAGCCAGGGCCTTTGGCGTAAGATCAGCTATGCCTTCCCGCATAGCCCTTGCCAAATGTCCGCATCTCGTTTTTGTGAAACCACGCTTTGAAGTGTATCGGGACGTATCCCGGCAGATTCGGCAAATATTCTATGAATATACCAACCTGGTAGAACCTCTATCCCTTGATGAGGCCTACCTCGATGTTTCATCAAATAAAAAGAAAACACCTTCGGCCACAATTATTGCAAGGGAAATAAAGGATCGGATACTAAAGGAAACGGGTCTGACGGCCTCAGCAGGTATATCCGTAAATAAATTTCTTGCCAAAACAGCCTCCGATGTTAATAAACCGGATGGGTTATTCGTCATTCCGCCGGAAAAAGTGATGGGATTTATTGAAAAGTTACCCATTGAAAATTTTTTTGGCGTGGGAAAAATAACCGCACAAAAGATGCATGATATGGGTATAAGAAACGGTTACGACCTCAGGCAATATTCAGAAGCGGAACTGGTGAAAAGATTTGGCAAGACAGGCCATTATTATTATGAAATTGCCCATGGTGAGGATCATCGTGAGGTTAATCCGAACCGCATCAGGAAATCCATAGGTGCAGAAAATACTTTTCCGGAAGACCTGCAGGATAAGGAGGAGGTAATTCGCGAGCTGGACAATATAATGAATACCCTGATGAGCCGCATTAACAAGTCACAAACTAAAGGTAAAACTTTAACAGTAAAAGTTAAATATACTGATTTTCAACAGATAACACGTAGCAAAACAATGCCTGGATGGATCCATGATATGAATGATTACAGGGCTCTTTATCTTGAGTTGATAGAAGAAGTTGATCTTCGTGAAGGGATCAGGTTATTGGGACTGACCTTATCACATCTCTGCCAGGGCATTAGCGGTAACGATCATGATGCCTCAGGCGTCCAGTTAACGCTCAATTTTTAAGGAACAAGGCTGGTTCATGACAAGGTTACCGTAACTACATCATCATCGACCTGAATACTGAATTCCTTTAAACTTCTTGCCGCCGGACCTGTTTCTACTCCGCCAGCATTATTGAACCTGCTCCCATGACAACCGCAGGTAAAAAGAAGGCTTTGGTAGGACCAGTCCCTGCTGCAACCGCTATGTGTACACACGCTGGTAAAAGCACGCAGATCATTTGAAACGTTGACAAGAAGGATGTTTTCTTCAGGATGTAATAACCAACCATCGGCCTGCTGCAGCACGTCATAGGGGTTATCAGTGATATTGAAGATAACCGTTTCCGGCCCCTGCCCGCCATTATCACCAACATTATTGTCCGGATCAACGGATTCACTTTCACAGCTTTCGAGGGAAATGCCCAGAGAGATCAGCAATGCTGCTGCACCGGTTTTCTGGATAAATTGTTTTCTGTCCATCTGAAGTCTATTAATTTATTTGTTGGTAAATAACCTTTTTAGTTCCAAATTGTTTAAACCCTGTTTAGTCTAAAAAATATCTATAGCGGTTCCCGCCTTCCCGATCGCCGGCTTCCATAAACTTGAGTCTCGCTTGATTAAAGCTTATGCGTCATGCCGATGGTGTCGTTTAACAGGCAGGCACCCTGCCCTGTCTGCCAAGCTTCAGCAAAGTATTTACTCATAAATTTTTTAAAGGTCAGATAAACAGTATTTACGAATTTGCTTTGGCCAAAAGGATTCGAAGACAGGCCAAACGTAATTTGGCTACCAGAGGTTATTCCGGTCCTGTATCTAATTGATTAGTAATGCGTTGCGATCCACAACCACAATGAACTTCATAAAGTTTATAAAAAATCAGGTTTAAAACCCATGGTTCCGGTTTGTTAACCCCGATTAGCTTTGTAATGAACGCTCTGTGGTGAAAAATCCGGCTTTGTCAAAGGGTCCACTGAAAAGTAAATTATTGTAAATGGTACAGATTAACCAAAGTTTTTTTCGAATAACACTTTGTTTAAAAACCCCGGTTATAAACCCAATTAATTCCTTCAATCAAGCAAAAACTATTTTAATAGTCTAATTATTAATTGTTAGTATCAAACAGGTTCAGAACCTTCATGCGGCGATGGGATAAGGCTTAGAAGGCTGTCATCGCTGATCAGGTGACATTCTTTTTCAGCATAAAGTTTCGTCAGGTGTTCAAATACCTGGTCCTCCTGATTTTCAAATTTATCTGCAATTTTTGGCACAAGGAATACCTTATCCGGGTCATGTCTTTCAAAGAATTCCATCAGTTTTTGTTTAAATAAAGCCTTTGATCCTTCCATTGTATTGGATTTTATGGTTTAAAATTCCTGTTACTATATAATATACCTATTTTACAGCCGGATAACAACCACTAATCCTGCTTTTCGATAAAAGATATAAGGAGTATTTAAAGGATAATCGAAACAATTGTGTTTTTTTTAAATAAAGAAGCTGATTATTTAGATATGAAAATCCTGATTGATCCGGAAAAACTGGGTAAAATAATCATTGGCTTCAGCGAACTTCCGCTTCAGCTTACCTATAAGGCTGTCAGTCATAGGTTATACCTCCTGGATGAACTTAATAACGAGATTTTATACATTCGCTTACCGGTCAACTTTCCGCCCTATACAGGGCTCCATTCACTCCATGGGGATATAGGTAAATATGTGATCCTCCTGATCCAGTCGGGATATAGTGCCATGGGGTTATTTGAAAAGGATAAGGCGATCGAACATAAGGCATTCACTTCCTACATGGTCCGTAAAAAGCAGGGTAAAAGCCAGATCAAACACCTAAAAACCAAAGGTAAATCACGTGCCGGATCCAGGATCAGGCTGGAAAGTGCCGACCGTTTCTTTTATACTATCAATGGCCGGCTGGAGACGTATTTTAATAACCATACCATCGGGCGAATTGCACTTAGCTGTTCCACAACCCTTATACCCTATTTCTTCAATGAGAAATATTCTCCGCCTTTCGATAAAAAGGATGAGCGGATAGTCAGAATACCCGCTTATGTCAACACTCCCAACTACAGTGAATTAAAGAAAGTGCATCACTTTCTCCTGCAAGCTGAGATAATCATGAAGGACGCTGATCATACAATCATCGATAGGATCAGCGACCTCATTCCTTAGATAAAGTACTATTTTTTAACGGTCGTGAGGGAATACCTCTTGACCCTCTATCCACGGGGCTCCCGCTTCGATCAGGGATTTTTCAAGTTCCGGGATAACCTCGGCAATTACCTTATCAAATGTCTGACGCCATTCGGTATATTCCTGTTCAGCGATCTCCATACTTCGCTTATGTGTAGGAGTCGGCCCATAGGTAGCATTGGTGGTTCCGTAGATGGCCACACTCAAGCGGCTGCTGATCGTAGGTTTACCTAACTCACCAACCTCCTGTTTACTTCTGTTACCATTCAGGGATTCGTCGAGTTCAAAGAGTTTCATTTTCAATTCATACAAACGTTTATCGAGTTCGCCCGGGCTAACTGTGGCTCGTGATAATGCTTTCTGCATCAGATCGACGCGTTTGATGGCATTATTCAGCGCCACCGAAGAAGCGTACAATGACCGTTGCATCTCTCCGATTTCACGCCAGAAAGCTGCTGTCTGCTCCGGAGATGCCCCTTGAAGAGCCCCTTTGTATAATGGTTTTACGGTGAATCCGACAGGGCCGGCCAACGCCGTTGTCTCGCCCTTAATCTCTTTATAGAGCGTTATCGTATATTTACCGGGACCGGCCATCAAGCCTTGAGGCTCCTCATCAGGATCTGTTTCGGGACGACTATCCAGGGATATCGGTGCGGCGGACGGGAAGCGCAAATCCCATGCGATCCGGTGAAATCCTTTTGTTACGGCTCCCCGGATACGCCGAACCACATTCCCTTCATGGTCTTTAACCACCAGCCAGGTAGCGGGACCCTTTTCCCGGCGTTCTGTTTCAACGGCTTCCCAACCAGGAAATGGGATATTCTCTTTCTTTTTTTTAAGTTGCTTTTCCTGCTCCTTTCTTATTTCACTAGCTGTTTTATAACCTTCCTTCAGAAAATAGGTAAACACCGCGCCATAAGGAGGGTTGGGCGCTGCATATTGATCCGCTCCCATCGATCCTTTTTCATCAAATCCTATGACAGGCCTTTCGATATACCACCAGGCGTCTCGGACACTGAAAAGTGCTGCCTCCTCATTCAGTTTTTCTGCAGTGATCTCACGAAATACGCTGTAGTCATCAAACACATAAAAACCTCGGCCAAAGGATGCGCCGATCAGGTCATTTTCGCGTTTCTGAATGGCCAGGTCACGAAAAGAAATGGTCGGCAAACCGCCCTTCAGCCTGGTCCAGTGACGGGCGCCGTCCACCGTGAAATAAATACCGAATTCCGTTGCCAGGAACATAAGTTCAGGCTTACGATGATCCTGTACCAGGCGCCAGACCAGGGTTCGGTCCGGCAGGTTGGCCCGGATTGATTGCCAGGACCTGCCCCTGTCAGTGCTTTTCAACAGGTAAGGATCGTAGTCCCCGAATTTATGATTATCCAGGGCGACATAAACAGTATTGACATCATGAAGGTCTGCTTTGATATCATTGATAAAAGCAGTAGCCGGCACGCCCGGCAAAGATCCGGCCTCGATCTTTCTCCAGGTCTCTCCCCCATCCTCTGTGACCTGTATAAGACCGTCATCCGTACCCGCATAGATCAGGCCCTCCAGCAGTGGTGATTCGGCCAGTGAGGTGATCGTATTATAATTGGACATGGCACTCAGGTCCCAGGGAGAATCCCAACTCCATGTTTTATCCATGATCGGCAGGGCGATCCTTTCCTGGTTCCTGGTGAGGTCACCGGATATGGGCTCCCAGCTATCCCCCCGGTTATCGGAACGCCAGACCCGCTGAGAGCCGAAATATAACCTGACCGGAGAATGAGGACTTACAAGGATGGGCGCGTCCCAGTTGAAACGTTCATTTACTTCCCCTGCTTCCGGCTGCGGCTTAATATAAACGATCTCACCGGTAGTGCGGTCGATGCGGTTAAGGTTTCCCTGCTGCCACTCAGAATAAACGATATCCGGATTGCCCGGTTCAGTGGCTGGCTGATGACCGTCGGCAAACAAGGTGAGAAACCAGTCATCATTTCTTATGCCGTGCCTGTTGTCCGTCCGGGAAGGCCCACCCTGGGTGCTGTTATCCTGGGTTCCTCCATAGATAAAATAAAAGGGTTCGGCATCATCAACAGCGACCTTATAAAACTGGGTGACAGGCAAATTGGCAATGTACCGCCAATTTTCTGCATTGTCGAAGGATTCATAAAGTCCGCCATCCGTTCCCACCAGCAGATAATCAGGATCATCGGCGCGAAAAGCAAGGGCGTGATTATCCGAATGTTTATATTCCTCCTTCATCCTGTAAAAGGTCTTTCCCCCGTCTTCTGAAACCTGCATCCTCACATCAACAAGGTAGATTTTATCGAATACATGCGGTGAAGCATATAGCTCCTGATAATAGTGAGGACCTGTTGCGCCGGAGACGGCATCAGACATCTTTTTCCAGGATGCGCCCCGGTCTTCTGAACGGTATAACCCACCCGTCCGGCGATCCAACTCGATAGCGGCATATAATACATCTGGATTTTGTGGGGAAATGGTAAGCCCTATTTTACCCATATCAGATTTTGGCAGTCCTTCCGTTAATTTCTCCCAAGAATCACCTCCGTCCCGGCTCCTGTATAAAGCCGTTCCAGGGCCGCCGCCAAGATAAGCAGCTACATTCCGGTGACGTTGCCAGGTAGCGGCATATAACCAGTCAGGATCCAAAGGATCGATAACAAGATCCGTAACGCCGACCCATTCATTGTCTCCGAGGGTTTTTTCCCAGGTTTTACCCCCATTCACCGTCTTATATAGCCCTCTTTCGCCTCCCTTCGACCACAAAGGACCCTGGGCAGCAACCCATATAATAACAGGATTGTCAGGGTGTATGATGATCTTGGATATATGCTCCGATTTATTTAATCCCATGTTAGACCAGTGAGCTCCGCCATCCTCACTCTTATAAATACCATCACCATAGCCAACATGCCGTCCTCCTACATTTTCACCGGTTCCGGCCCAGATGACATTCGGATTGGAAGGGTCAATGGCGAGACATCCGATTGAATAGGATTGCTGATCATCGAAGACCGGGGTCCAGGTAACGCCGGCATTTTGAGTTTTCCATATACCTCCGGATCCTACGGCTACATACCAATAATTATCATCCTCCGGATGAATAGCGATATCAGCAATCCTGCCTGACATAAATGCCGGGCCAATGCCGCGAAATTTTAAACCCACATAGACAGAATCGGCAAGCCAGCCGCCAAATCCTTTCTGTTGTGCGACTACCGAAGTACCGGTAAAAGAAATTATCATTAAGATGATCAGGGAGATGGTTTTATTGTTAATCATGATGTCTGGATTATTGTACAATACTTTTGAAAAATTCCGATTAATATTCCCTATCAGGAAATAATCAATAAAAATAAAGAAAATATTTTGCGGAAATATTATTTACAATGGATTGCTCATTAAAAAAATTCCATTAACCCGGGAAATTAATGAAATTTTTCCTGCCACCCTGATCAACGGCAGCCCTAACCTTGTGGCTGTTTGGAGAACGGATCTCTCCAAAACTTTACGGAGCCTTGTCCGTTGGAAGACTTTTGGAGAGATAATATCCGAAGCGAGGATGGAGGTTGAGAACCAGAGGTTCGGAATCCCGATGAAAGCAGGAAGGGAGGATGGATGTCGAGGACCGAAGGTCCGAGATCCTGCAACAGGTGGGAATGGAGGTGAATCCGGAAATCCAGTTGAAGGCAGGAGTAAAAGCAGGAAACTGGCAGTAAATTGAGGCTGATTAGTGGTAGGCGATAAAGAAAACTTACCTGGTAATGAATAGAAGGCAGTCTGGAAAAGCACAAAAAAAACTATCCCCGGTTCAGGGATAGTTTTTTCACAATAAAATCTATCGTTACGCTATTACTAGCGAATCACTTCAACATTTATTGCATTAAGACCTTTTTTCCCTTGTTCAATCTCAAATTGAACCTGGTCATTTTCCCGGATCTGATCGATCAGGCCGGTCTGATGTACGAATACATCTTCACTAGAATCATCGGGTTTAATAAATCCATAACCTTTGGAGTTATTAAAGAATTTTACTGTTCCTTTTTTCATTTTATGTATTAAATATTAGTAATAGTCACAAAGTTGCAAAAATTATATGAAAATCATATCAAATGTTTATAATAAAATAAAAAAAATATTTCTTTATTCGGCAATTTCCGGGATTCCCTCCTGTTGTACAATATTTAAATAACAATAAAATATGCTATCTTTGTAGTATAAAGAATAAATATATTGGTATATATTGCATGTAAACACTCAAATCAATTATGTTCTGTTTTGATCTGTAACTCCCGGCGAGACTTCCAGACAGGCCATGATATAGTATTTTGATATACCGGATTTGTTTTATTAATATTTTTTACCAGACCGGGAATAACTGAAATTTCAAATTAATTTTAAATATGATCACTCCCTATCAACCTCATACATTTCATATCCCGGTCATGGGAACAGGATATACGATTGATACACCCGTTAAGGTAGCACATTTGGGAATAAACTCAGTTGTATCGATTGTCGACGATATAATTATTGAAAAAATGCGGGAATTTTACTGCAAAAAGTTAGATATACCCTATCAGGTGATCC
>CAZYDB010000112.1:0-13318 GCA_964645995.1 uncultured Roseivirgaceae bacterium | reverse complement strand
TTCGGGATTCATCCGGTAAAGCAGGGCATTATCTTTCCCCCGGATCTCAAAAGTCACCGCCTTTGAATCGCCGGTCTTTTCTTTATCGATTATGAGAAGTCCAAAATTAAGTTTTTTGATCAGAGGGCTGACCCTGTACTGGTTTGGCTCATCGCCCGCCCCGGTATAGGCATGCGTAAGGCCGCTGCTGGTGAAATCATAAAGCGGGTAGGAAAGGCTCTCACGGGCGATCTTTGAAATCTCCGCAATATGGCGGTCACCGCTGATTATTACAGTAGTTTTCTCCGGGTATTTTTCCAGAAGGTTAAAAAGTTTTTCTCTTTCCGCCGGAAAATTGGCCCATTTTTCGAAGCGGTGTTCTTCCGGGATCACCTGGATGCTGGAACCGATTATATTCAGGTCGG
Source organism: uncultured Roseivirgaceae bacterium (assembly GCA_964645995.1). GTDB lineage: Bacteria > Bacteroidota > Bacteroidia > Cytophagales > Cyclobacteriaceae > JAGTVG01. Next base: position 12,914 of record CAZYDB010000112.1, on the reverse strand, counting down.
CATTACTATTTTGTAACTGCTCTTCAAACCAAATCCATTGTTTTTCACCAAGAATGTTACCCGAGGGATTAGGCAGATAGGCTCTTGTAAAGGGGGCTCGCATGATGGTGTCTCTGAAATAGCGAGTGTCCAGCAGGATGACCTTTACCAGGTATTCATCAAAAGTATAATCATATGCCTGATAAACGCCTTCATGATCATGTATGGAATTATCTCCCGGGATGTCAAGAAAGTCGATCATCAGTTTTTTACTTTCATTCTTTTTGGAATAATTTTTACCTCCGTCATTTACACCATAATCATGATCATCCCAGGTGCCGATGATCTCAGTTTCTGAGTTCAGTAATTCCTGGTAGCCCGGATAGTTTTTCTGTTGTTCATATTTTTGGGCCATCAGGGACATATCATGAGTATCGCCATAGATATTATCACCCAGCCATATCCATATTTCCGGGGAGTAGTTGTTAATCTCCTCCCACATTTGTTCCGGTATATTCTGCCTTGAGCAGGAACCAAAGGCTATAATGACAGTTTCATCTCTTTTAGAATCTTGTCCGGGAGGGCCGGCTATTACCCCTGAAAACAACAGGAATAAGGGTAAAATAAAGACTGTTTTTTTCATCGATTCATAAATTTATGGAAAGCTATTCACTACCCATAAAACAGACAAATTCCGGCGATTAAATTTTTTTTAATTATTAAAAAGTTTAATTTCCCGGCTCATTTATAAATCACAAATATGGATCGCCGAAAATTCATAAAAGGGTCTTTTATCGGGGCCATCAGCACTTCTATTTCCGGCATACCCGGCATAAAGAACACAAAGAATAATAACCATTCCGGCCGGTTTCCTGTTGTTGCAGCCACCTGGGATAACAGGAAGGCCACCCAGGCTGCCATGGATGTATTGGCTGGCGGGGGTAATGCCCTGGATGCAGTGGAAGCGGGCGCCAGGGTTCCCGAGGCAGATGCCAATGATACCAGTGTCGGCTACGGGGGTTATCCCGACCGTGAGGGTCAGGTTACCCTTGATGCCTGTATCATGGATGAAAAGGGCAATGCCGGGGCGGTCACTTATTTGAAACATATAAAACACCCGGTTTCGGTGGCCCGGAAGGTGATGGAAGAAACGCCGCATGTGATGTTGAGTGGGGAAGGAGCCCTTCAGTTTGCCCTGGACCAAGGGTTTGTCAGGGAAGATCTATTATCCGGTCATGCCGGGGAGGCCTGGAAGAAATGGATCAGGGAAAATGATTATCAACCCCAGAATCATGATACCATCGGCATTTTGGCTATCGATGATGAAGGCGATATGTGTGGGGCCTGTTCTACCAGTGGCCTGGCTTTTAAGATCCCCGGCCGTGTGGGTGATTCTCCGATCATAGGTGCCGGCTTATATGTTGATAATGAGACCGGGGGCGCCTGTGCAACCGGCGTGGGTGAGCTGGTTGTAAAGACAGTAGGTTCTTTTCTGATCGTGGAGTTGATGCGGCAGGGGCATACCCCTGCGGCGGCTTGCCGCTTGGCTGTTGAAAGAATCGTAACCAAATATCCCTATGTAAAGAAGGATGATATACAGGTAGCTTTTGTAGCGATGGACAAGCAAGGATCCGTGGGAGGTTATTCTATCCGGGAAGGGTTCCGGATTGCCGTTTCCGAGAAAGAAAAAACATATCTTATAACCCCTGAGAATTATCTTTAGTAACCCGGCCGTATAAAATACCGTACAAACAATTTATAAATCACAGGGTTATCCATTAGATAATCCATTGACCATTTACGGGGTAATTCAAATTCACAATAGATTTTAACAAGACTGCATGGCACAATCCAAGGTCCTTGGATCTGAAAAAATTCAACGATTACTGGTGCGACAATCTATTCCGGCCGCTATGGGAATACTTGTCCTTTCGATCTATAATCTTGTAGATACTATTTTCGTTGGTAATTTTGTCGGTACCCTCGGGATCGCTGCCGTTACGGTTACCCTGCCGATATCTTTCTTTATTTCATCGGTCGGAATGGCCATCGGCATCGGAGGCGGATCGATCATATCAAGGGCGCTCGGTGCCGGCAATGAGGAGAAAGCCAACCTCGCTTTTGGTAACATGGTAGGGATGACCCTCACAGCAGCGGCTGCCTTCGTCATCATCAGCACCATCTTCCTGGAGGAGATCCTGATATTGTTTGGGGGAAAGGGCGACATCCTGGGTTATGCCGTTGAATATTTCCAGGTAATGCTTATCGGCATCCCTTTCCTGGCCTGGTCTATGATGTCCAATAACGTGATCCGGGCTGAAGGAAAACCCAAATTTGCCATGATGGTTATGGTGATACCTGCCATCACCAATATCATTCTTGATGCCGTTTTTATTGTATACCTGGGGTGGGGAATGGCTGGGGCCGCCTGGGCCACTACGATCTCTTATATGATCAGCGCTGTTTATGCGCTTGGCTTTTTTGCTTTCCGTAAGTCAGAAATTAATTTTGCCAGGAAATATTTCAGGGTCGACCTCAAGATGGCCCGGGAGATCCTCTCGCTGGGGAGTGTTACCCTGGCGAGGCAGGGAACCATCAGCCTGCTTATTCTGATCCTGAATCAGACACTCTTTCGATATGGCGGCGAGATAGCTATTGCCGTTTACGGTATTATTAGTCGTATGATCATGTTTGCCTTGTTCCCGGTTATGGGACTTGTTCAGGGCTTTGTTCCTATAGCCGGATATAACTATGGGGCTGAATACTGGGAAAGAGTCAGAGAGGTGGTCAATAAATCGATCAAGTATGGGGTCATTCTTTCATTTGTTATATTTATCAGCATTTTCCTGGGAGCCGACTGGATAGTCAATGTCTTTTCCAATGACCGTGAAATACTTCAAAATACCCCTTATGCTTTACGGATCGCTTTTCTTGCCACACCCCTCATTTCCGTCCAACTGATAGGCGCTGCTTATTTTCAGGCCATTGGGAAACCCGGCCCTGCATTGATTTTATCTCTTTCAAAGCAGGGCTTCTTTCTGATACCCCTGGTCCTTATCCTGCCCATGTTCTACGGGTTAAATGGCGTGTGGTATTCTTTCCCTATAGCTGACCTCTCCTCGACGCTGGTTACCTGGCTGTTTCTGCGGAAGGAAATCCAGCAAAGGCTAAATCCCTTGATCTACATGCGCGAGTTGAAAGCTATTGAAGCCTTACGCTCCTAATACGCTCTGTGAGCAAGAAGTATCCCTATTCACCCTTTACATTCTCTTTTTGCGATCAGGTATTGCGCTAGCGCCAGGTCCCGTCGTCTGATGAATCCGGCTTCATCGAAAGCCTCAAAATTGATGGAAAAAGGATCCTCATTGCCGTTTTTCGTTTCCCAATATACAAACCACCCTGCCATCCTGATATGGTGCAGATCAAGTTCATCAAAGACATATTTCGTTTTATTCCAATCCCGTCGCAAATTATTATTGACAACGAAAGTCCGGCAATTAGCGCCTACTTCATCCATCATCTGGAGTGGACCATTCTGGGCGATGTTGACTTTTGCAAGAGATGCTGTAATCGCTTCTGTTAGTGGTTCCTGCCTGGCAGGATCACTTTCATCACGGCATGAAAGGTTTGAAAACATGAGAGAGGATAAAATAAAAATCATAGTTTTCATTTTTCCAAATGCCGTTTTACCAAAAATAAGCACTAAATTGGCATACTGGAAATACCATGGAATAAGCCATTGTATATCGGCCAGATGCCGGGGATATATAGCACCCGACCGGTATTGCGAATGGTATTTATCATATTTTTTTAATCAAACGAATACTATGAAACCGATTTTTTTATTATCCTTTTTATTTTTTGCCTTTATGGCCAGCCCCCTTAACGCCCAGGAAAAACAGCGAAACACGATCGATCTTAACGGCGAATGGCTCTTTGAGCAGACAAGGGAGGCCTTTCCTCCTGAGAAATTCACCCGGGTATGTCCGGTACCCGGTCTGATCCACCTGGCGCGGCCGAAGATCGATGATTACGATAAGTTTTTTCATAAGCCTGAACGATCCCTCAGTGAGGAGAGTCATGACCTGACAGAACTGGACTATGAACCCAGATATTCCTGGTATAAGCGATCCGTCCATATCCCGGCCAGTCAGAAAGGGAAAGAAGTGGTGATCACGATTAAAAAGAGCCAGTATGTCACCCAGGTCTATATTAACGGCCATGATGCCGGTCAATCAATGGCCTGTTATACACCGATTGATCTTAATATCACTGGATCAATTAATTTTGGTGCTGACAATGAAATTATGATCCGTGTCGGGGACCGTTCCTGGTTGCCCAGTCAGGCGGCCGGCGGTACTGACAAAGAAAAGGTGCATTACTTGCCAGGCATATGGGATGATGTATCCCTGTCCTTTACTGGCAAACTGAGATTGCACCGGACCCTTGTGCTTCCTTCGCTGAAGGATAAAAAGATCACGGTAAAAGCGCTGGTAAGGAGCTTTTATCCCGCTCAAATACTTTATGGCGACCCTATGTTCGATTCCTGCAAGGTTAATATCAGGATAACGGATCCGGAAACCGGCGTTTATTTAGCGGAGAAAGAGATTGAGGGATATGTTAAGCGGGATAATCTTACGAGCCTGGAGGCGGAGCTGACGTTTGACGAGGCTGTTCCCTGGACTCCGGATAACCCAAAGTTATACCAGGCGTTGATCAGTATCAACAACGGCTCTGAGGTGCATGATCAGGTAAAATCATTTGTCGGGATCAGGGATTTTGAAAGGCGGGGCAAGTTTTTTTACCTGAATGGGCGAAAGACCTATCTGCGGGGCACCAATATCACCCTGCAACGCTTTTTTGAAGACCCGGACCTGTCGGACCTCGTATGGGACAGGGAGTGGGTCAAAAAGCTTTTGATCGATATTCCCAAAGATCTGCACTGGAATGCCATGCGTATTTGTGTGGGTATTGTCCCTGATTTCTGGTATGATATCGCTGACGAATACGGTATGATGTTCCAGAATGAATGGCTTTACTGGCAGAATCATGGATGGGATGAGCAGATCAGAAAAGAGTATACCGACTGGGTATGGTCGGATGGTGATCATCCCAGCATTGTGATCTGGGATGCGATGAATGAAAACTGGGATCCATATATCGGGAATGAGCTCATTCCTTCGCTCAAGCTACTGGACCCCACCCGGATCTGGGATGCCGGTTATATGACGGCAGCGGATATGGTTTTTGATGAGATGGATGAGATACACCCCTACAGGGCCGGGTGGGCGGCTATGGTCGCTGATGACATCGACCAGTACTTCAACGAAAATCCATATTACCTGGGTGACCTCGATGACTGGCCTGAAAATATGCAGCCTTTCCTTGATGCAGGCAATGTGCAGTTAGTTAATGAATATGGCTGGATTTGGTTATGGCGCGACGGGCAGCCGGCCAAACTTACCAAAAGAATGTACGATCACCTGCTTGGCGAGGATGCTACAGCCGGAGAGCGAAGGCAGATGATGGCTTACTGGCTTCAACTGGAAACGGAATGGCTGCGGAGCGATCGGTCATTTGCAGGCGTCCTGGCATTCTGCTATCTGACTAATAATTATGGCTTTACAGGTGACTGGTTTATCAATGATATTAAGGATCTTGAAACCGGGCCGACCATCGGATGGTTCAGGCATGCCTTTGCCCCATCAGCCGTATTTATTGATTTACCGGATCAGCGATATCTGAATACTGTTCCCCCCTATCAACCGGCAAATGATCTTGTCTTTAACCTGGTGGGCATCAACGACCGTGATGATATAGTTTCCGGGGAAATAGAACTGAAAATAATCGATGAAAATGGCAGCGCCGAGTTTTTATTTTCCAGGGAGGCAGTGCTCCCTCCCTATGGCAAATCTTACATCCCTGTTTCGGTGAAGCTGCCTGAAAAGGAAGGCGGTTATTTGATGGCTGCAGTTTTTAAAGTTTCCGGACAGGAGCCGGTGATCAGCAGGCGCTATATCCGGGTAGGAAGAGCGGGGGACCCAACCGGTTTTTATACTTTGGATCCTGAATGATCAATTGCCAGGGGAATAATCATAAGGCAACAGGTCCGCTATTCCTTTTTCTGCCCAGAATCCATAGGTTTTTACCAGCTCGGGTCTGGCAAGAATACCTTTCGGATATACAATTATCCGGGGTTTAAGCCCGAAAAGAAACGAAGTTTGAAAATCTGACAGATCTGCATCCTGGCCCCTTCCCATTTTATCAAGTTCGTGGTCGGGGGTGCCCTTCATCCGGTCAAAAGGCCCCTCCGAAATGGAGTTATTATTGGATTTGCGCATCGCATAGACTATTTTAAGCATATCCTGCAGATCCAGTATATAATTTCCTGATTTTTCTTCCTTTTTGATAAGTCCTGAACTGGTCATTGGCCCGGCTGCTTCAAATTCACCATTAGCATTGATACGCCCCCGGAACACCTTATAACCTTCATTCAGGGCCTGGCCTTCGATAGAGACCTGTAAAAAATGGCGCAAGGATCCTTTAAAAGTCCTTTCCCTGTTCCTGAGCCAACTATTGAGTTGGTCGATATCGGGAGGAGGCAGTGGTTCAAAAAATGGTTTCCCACTATAAGTCACTTCCGGCCCTTTCATTGAAAAATGTTCCAACAGGAAATATATGCGATATCCTGTAGCCTTATTGTTGATTTCCAAAATATCATCAGCAGTTGCCGTAATGCTATTGTCTTCCGCACTGAAATTGATAACCTGAGGGTTGATGATATCGCATTTTTTTGCATTATCAGTATTGCCAAGGAAGGCCCTGGAGAATTTTCTGAGGGTTCTTTTCCATTGCCGGTCTGAGGTGGAGACAACCTCTATTTCCTGTAACCGGATTTCTTTAGCGTCCAGCAGGATCTCCATTTCACCGGAGGTCAGGTCTTCAACAGTGATATTGATAATCCGGGTCTGATAGGAAACATGTGATATGACAAGTTCCAGGGATCTGAGAGGAGGAATGCTGATGGTAAAGGCGCCCTTTTCATCACTGAAAGTACCTTGCTGTGTCCTGGAGAAAAAGATATTGGCAGCGGGGACAGGCTCACCGGTATCACGGTCTTTTACCCGGCCCTCCAGGATTTGTGCCTGAACACTATGGGTATGAAGGGTATGAAAGCCGACGACAAGGATAATGATCAGGAGTTTATTAACCATGGTAATACCTTTTATATTTTTAATACGGCAGCCGGCCTGTTTTTGATATAGTATGTTCAAAAAAACAGAACGGAACTGACCAGATATTCAGTGTATTTAATGCCTGCATCGGTACGAAGAACTAAAATATCACCCCATCCTGCAGGTATAAATAAATATTTATGTAACTTTCGAGGTTATTTCCTATGGCAGAGTTACTTATAAACCAACATAAAGACGTAAAAACCTTTCTTGTAAAGGACAGCGAATGGGGTAAGGCTGTTGTAAAAAAGGTTTTGGATAAAACGAATCTCACGGTCTCGGAGATCAGTCAATTTCATCATGAATTTGATCTTCTTGAATCGATCGATGTAAAAGGTGTCCGGAAAAACCTGAGGGCCGCCAGCGAAGATGGCAAGCCTGTATTGTATTTTGAGTATTTTGAAGGGTTCACCATTAAACAGATCATCGCATCCGGCAGTATGCCTCCTGCCGGGGTGGTCAATTCGGTTTTATCCATCGTTGATACCCTTGCTGTTCTGCATGATATAAAATTGGTTCACAAGAATATCAACAGCAATAATTTATTAATGAATCCTGAAACCGGTGATATCCAGATCATCGACTTCACGTATGCCAGCAAAATTACTGAGAAAAGACATCTTCTGGGGAATCCTGATGTCGTGGAGGGTAATCTGGCATATATTTCACCCGAGCAGACCGGCCGTATGAACCGGCAGACAGATACCCGGTCAGACTTATATTCGCTGGGAGTAGTGATGTTTGAGATGCTTACCGGCCGGCTGCCATTTCTAACACAGGACCCACTGGAGATGATCCATAGTCACCTGGCACTTAGACCACCGGAGGTGCGATCGGTCAAGCCCGGGGTGCCGGTAATTCTTGATTTGATTGTCGGGAAATTATTAAATAAAAATCCTGAGGAAAGATACCAGTCGGCCACGGGATTGTTATCTGACCTTCGAAAAATTCATGATCATTATAAAAAGCAGGGGGAATGGCCCGAGTTTTTATTAGGCGAATATGATGTCTCACCCATTTTACATCTCTCTCAGAAATTATATGGAAGGCATAAGGAGATCAATCTATTAAGAGAACTCTTCCAGCAGGTGGTCGATGGGCCTGCCCGGCTGGTCATGATCAACGGATATTCGGGCGTAGGCAAAACTGCTGTGGTACATGAAGTTTTCAGTGATATTTCCAGAAAAAACGGTTATTTTATCAAGGGGAAATTTGACCAGTTACAACGCAATATGCCTTATTATGCCATTGCCAGTGCATTCAGGGAATATGTTAATTATGTTGTGACACAGGATGATGACGAAATAACTTTAGTCAGAAAATTAATTCTTGAGGCGGTCGATAAAGAAGCCTGGGTACTAACTGATCTGATACCTTCTCTCGAAATGATAATCGGAAAGCAGGAAGAAGGGGAGCGGTTATCTGGTATGGAGGCACAGAACCGTTTTAATTATGTCTTTGGGAGATTCCTGAAATCGATCTCCAGGCCTGATAATCCGATTGTGCTTTTCATTGATGACTTGCAATGGGCTGATTCGTCCTCTTTAAATCTGCTGTATAATCTTTTACGCGACAGGAACCTGAAGCATCTGCTTTTTGCCGGCTCTTACCGCAGCAATGAAATTGGAAAAAACCATCCCCTCAGAGCATTATTTATCAATTTGTCTGCGGAAGTTGGCCCGATCCCTCAGATAGAAATTGGAAATTTATCAATCAATGATATAGACAACCTTTTAAAAGACAGCCTTCAAAAGGAATTGACAGCCGTAAGTGATCTGTCAGCTATCATATTTGAAAAGACCCATGGCAATCCCTTTCATGTAAAACAGGTGATTAAGCTCTTATACGAAAAAGACATCCTTTTTCTTGATACGGAAAAATCGGCATGGTCATGGGTGCCGGAAAAGGTACGGAAACTTGACCTTACAGAGAACGTGATCGATGTTCTGGCCATGAGCTTACAAAGGCTGGATGAAAAATACCTAAGAATATTACAAACGGCATCCTGCATCGGTAATTCTTTTAAGAAAGATTACCTGGAGATCATCGATTCAGATCATAAAGACCTGGTTAACAAGGCCCTTCAAAAAGCACAGGAAGAAGGATATATCTACTATGAGCGGGGTCAGTATCATTTTATTCATGACCGGATCCAACAAACCATTTATTCATTACTTCAGGAAGATCAGAAAGCCGGACTTCATTTAAGGATCGGGGAGGTTCTCCTTGAAAATTTACAGGACGACCTTGATGAGAACATATTTGATATTGTCAATCAGCTTAACGAAGGCATTGATTTATTAGAAGACGAAGGCAAAAAGGAACAATTCGGCCGGTTAAATCTTCTGGCCGGGCAAAAGGCCAGAACCTCCTCCGCTTTTAATTCAGCCTATGAATATGCCGGGTATGGGGTCAGGTTGCTGAATGACCGGTGGCCGGGAAATCATGAATTACAAATGGCTTTGCATATCCTTGCCGCAGAATCCGCTTACCTGATCGGGCGATATGATGAGGCAGATACCCTCTTAAATCCCGTCAGGGACCATAGCACTTCCGCACTTGAAGTAATCCCGGCTGATGCGATCAAAATTGAAGCCCTGAAAGCGCAGAATAAACTAGTAGAGGCCATAGATCATGGTATTCAGACCCTGAAATCATTACATATCGACCTGCCTGGAAAGCCGGTCAAATGGAAAATATTGCTGAGACTGCTATCGGTAAGGATATCTCTTGCAGGAAGGAAAATTGAGAACCTGAAGGATTTACCGGAGATGACCCACCCGGAAAAGCTGGCCGCTATGCATATTCTTGTTGCGATAGGGCCCGCCATTTACTGGGCGGCACCTGAACTTATCCCCAATACCATTTTTGAGATGGTATTATTATCCGTACGCCATGGCAATACCGATGAATCGGTCTTCGCCTACTCAACTTATGCGTTATTTTTATCCGGTGTGACCGGAGAATTATCGTCCGGACGCAAGTTCAGTGAGCTGGCCTTACACCTTGCCGCCAGGGCCAGCATGGAAAACAGGGTTAAAGGCGTATTTAACGTTTTCTGTTTCGTTCATCACTGGACCAATCCTGTGGCTGATTCACTCCGGCACTTTGAAGAAAATTTTAAACTGGGGATGGAGGCCGGTGACCTCGAGTTTGCTGCCCTGTCTGCTTATCTTTTTTGCAACCACCAATTGTATGCAGGCACCAACCTGGATCAGGTGGATCAGTCTATGTCACTTTATAGTAATGAAATCCGTCTGATCAGGCAGGATACGCCTTATAATTATTTGTTGATCCACTGGCAAGCCGTAAAAAACCTGAAGGGAGAGTCTGCCGATCCGATGATGCTGGCGGGGGAGGCCTACGATGAACGGCATATGGTGGGCCTGCATCAGAACGCCAATGACAGAACTGCTTTGTTTAAGTATTATCTTCAGAAGATGATATTATCCTATTATTTTGAAGCGTATGATCAGGCCGGGGAATACGGCAAGATGGGGATCACCTATATTCAGGCGGCGACAGGAATGCTGGTAACCGCTGTTTTCTGGTTTTTTTACGGGTTGGTCCAGGCAAAGATAGTTCAAGATGATAAAAACGGTGATCTTAAGATATTAAAGCAAGCTATTTCGAAATTTAAAAAATGGGCCCATTATTCTCCTGTCAACCATGGCCATAAATATGAAATGCTTAGAGCGGAATATGCCCGTTTACGAGGCGATTTTAGCCGGGCTAAGGTACATCTGGACAGTGCCATATCACAGTCGGAGAAAAATGGATTTGTCCAGGAACAGGCGCTGGCTAACCTGTTATCCGGTAAATTTTTTATTGACCAGGGGAATCAGCAATTGGGTCAGTATTACCTGATCAATGCCTATATTTTATTCAAACGATGGGGTGCTGATGCACTATGTAATGACTTGAGGTATAAGTATCAGCTTGATCAATCAGTAGGATATTATTTTGACAACCTGAATTCCAGTTTTCAACTGGCCGGGCAGAGAAATGCTTTTGAGAACATCGATTTCCGATCGATCATGAAGGCTGCTACTGCGATTTCCAGTGAACTTGAGTATAAACTGCTAATCGATAATCTCTTAAAAGTCCTGATCGAAAACTCCGGTGCTCAGCGCGGGATATTCATCGGACTGGTAGAGGAAGAACTAAAGCCTGAAGGGCAGTGGCCTGCTCCCGAAGGGAATGAAAACTTCGTTTTCCCCGAAAAACTTGTCAGATGGGTTTATAAAACCGGGGAATCTATCAATTTAAGCAATGCCCGGGAAGATCCTACCTGGGGTCAGGATCCCTATTTGCTGGCACACGAGGTGAAGTCTGTACTGTGTTTTTCTGTGAAATACCAGGCGGTAACCGCCGGCATGGTCTACCTTGAGAACAATATCACCTATGGTACTTTTACTGATGAAAGGGAAGAGTTGATGCAACTGCTCTCCGGGCAGATTGCAACAGCCATAAGGAATGCCAGCCTTTACAAAGACCTTGAAAACACGCTGGATGAGCAGGTGGCCTTAAAGGAGGCCTATAGTAAATTCATCCCAAAAAATATTCTACAGTTTCTGGGCAAGGAATCAATACTTGATGTTGATCTGGGTGACCAGATCCAGGAGAATGTTTCCATCATGTTTATGGATATCATGGATTACACCCAATTGTCGGAATCTATGACACCCAGGGATAATTTTAATTTCATCAATGGATATCTTAAGCGGGTCGGTCCTCATATAGAAAAAAACGGGGGCTTTATCTGTCAGTTCCTGGGTGATGGTTTTATGGCTATTTTTAAAGAGCGGGCTGAAGAAGCACTTCAGGCGGCTATACTTATACAGCATGAAATTATTGCCTATAACAAAGCGCGGAAAAAGCAAAAGAGGAAACCGGTCCAGGTCGGGATAGGGGTGCACCATGGGCCGGTAATGCTCGGCATCATAGGCGACCGGTTGCGTATGGATCAGAATGTAATATCCGATCATGTTAATATAGCCTCCCGCATACAGGGCCTGACACGGTTTTACGGCGCCTCTATTGTGCTCTCGGGTTTACTATTAGAAAAAATCCACGACCTTTCTTCCTTCCATTTAAGAAAACTCGGGAAAGTAGTGCTTAAAGGGAAAAAGGAAGAGATCGAAGTGATAGAATGCATCGATGGACTGCCGGCCAGGGAGCAGGATGCCAGGGCGAGGAACCTGGACCGGTTTAACGAAGGGATGATGCACTATTATAATAAGAACTTTTCACATGCGGCCATGAATTTCGAGGAGGTATTGAAGGACGACCCCCAGGATAAGGCTGCCAGGTATTATTTAAACAAATCAGCCCTGTTTATCACGGATGGCATACCGGGTAACTGGACGGGTGTGGAAGTGATGGAAACCAAATAACTTTTATATATGTCATTTATAAAAGATAAGTATAATCTTGCGGTCCTCTGGCTTACCTCGTTGATGTTTGCCTGGTTTGTTGCTGTATTTATATCCTTTGGCATGCGGCAGCGGATGTCTCATAACAAGGGTGTGGCAGCAAAAGGTTTGCTGCGAATAGTTGATGACCCCGCTTTCCCCGATCACGATTTTTTTAAGGCGGGCCAAACCTTCCCGTGCAGGGTCAGGCATGCATCGGTTTCTTTTTTTGATGATGCGATGATGCAGGTAAGAAGCATTTCCATTAAATTTTCTGATACCCGTT
>CAZYDB010000111.1:4876-13462 GCA_964645995.1 uncultured Roseivirgaceae bacterium | reverse complement strand
TTCAGTCACAGTACCAGGGAAACCTGACGCTTTCAAAGGACCAACGGGAATCCCAATTCATAAAAAAATCGAAGGAAGCTCTTGACCAGGGAATGATATCTTCAAAGACGGCTCGTCAGAAAGAAGCTCAATATATGGGTAAGTCGGTTGAACTGCTGAACCAGGGATTATATATTGACAAGACCCGGTATGATAAAGAATCCCAGTACATACGGAAGTCTATCGAAGCACAGAATGCGGGCCTGGTCATCAAATACAGGCCTCAGCAGAAGGAGGCTCAATATATAAGAAAATCCATTGAAGGGCTCCGGACGGGCCTGACCTCCGGTCTGACTCCCCGCCAGAAAGAAGCGATTTATATGGGCAAATCAGTCGAAATGCTAAACCAGGGGCTTTATATAGGCCGGTCCAGGCAGGAACAGGAATCACTTTTTATCAGAAAGTCTATCGAAGCACAAAGCACCGGACTGGTCAGGGGGCAGCGCCGCGGTGCTTATGAGTCGGATATGAAGAAAAAGAATCGTGAAGTGGTGACTTACCAGGGGGATGTCCGGACGATCTCAGCCAGGCAGAAGGAGGCTGACCTTATAAATGCTTCGAGGGAGGTGCAAACTTACAGGGGAGAGGAACGAAGGCAGATTGAGTTTTTTATGAACTGGAGCGACAGGAGGTCGCAGAAGCAATATGTCACTTTCTCAGGTGATTATAAGGTGCGGTCAAGACTTTTTGATACGATTTATACCTGGCGTATGTCATCTAAACAGGCTAAATTTGACGGCATGGATCAGGAATCCCGTTTAGAGCAGTGGTGGGCGTCAATCTGGAAAAAACCGGTTGATCAGAAAAAACCAACACCTTTGCGCAGGCCCCGGTATGATCCAAGGGAAGCGGATATCTGGTTTTATTAATGACCGGCCCATTTATTATTGTATCTGTTTATGAATTGGAGACCTTTAGAAAATGAGAAGCAGCTTGCGGAGATAATTGCGATCTCACGAGAAACCCCTGTATTACTTTTCAAGCATAGTATATACTGCGGGACCAGCATGTTGATCAGGAACAGGCTGGAAAGAAGTTGGGAGCAAGATGTACTCGGCCATATTCCGCTTTATTTTCTTAATGTCATACAGCAAAGAGCCTTTTCCGATACGGTGGCAAAGGTTTTTGGTGTTCAGCATCAGTCACCCCAGGTTCTTATCCTTTACGATGGGCAATGCATTTATGATGCTTCTCATTCAGCCATAGACTATCCTTTTATAAAAGAAAAGATTGCTGAATCCGGTGCTGCGGCATCTTGACATTTCTATTCCGTTTTCCACCCGGACAGGTCACGATTGCAGACGGAGGGTGATTCGGTTTGAGATCATCCAGACTCTTTTAATTCAGAAAAGCCGGAGTGACATAGATCAGGGCATGTTCACAGGTTCTGGTTCCTGGTAGGAAGATACCGGCACACAGTTACAAAAAAGATTCCTGTCACCATAGGCGTTATCAACGCGGGCCACCGCTGGCCAGAATTTATTCTTTTTGACGAATTCAACAGGGAAAACTGCTTTTTCCCTGGAATAGGGTTTGTCCCAGTCGTCCTTCAATACCATCGTTTGCGTATGGGGTGCGTTCTTCAATACATTATTATCCTTATCGGCCAATCCTTCTTCTATTTCTTTGATCTCCTGTCTGATAAATAACATGGCTTTACAGAACCGGTCCATTTCATCGAGTGATTCGCTTTCTGTTGGTTCGATCATCATCGTACCTGGCACAGGAAATGAAACGGTTGGCGCATGGAAGCCGTAATCCATCAGCCGTTTGGCTATGTCTTCAACTTCAACATCCCATTTTTTAAATTCCCTGCAATCTACGATCAGCTCATGTGCCGACCGGTTATTTTTCCCGGTATAAAGGATCTTATAATCCTTTTCAAGCTGACTTTTCACATAGTTAGCGTTAAGGATAGCTATCCTTGTGGCTTCTGTCAGTCCCGCCGCACCCATCATTCGAATATAGGCATAGGAGATCGGAAGGATGCTGGCACTTCCCCACGGCGCTGCTGAAACAGCATTAATTGCCCGGGAGCCCCCTGTTTTCTTTAGTACATTTCCAGGAAGAAAAGGTTCCAAGTGTGCCGCCACGCAGATAGGTCCCACACCGGGGCCTCCGCCACCATGGGGGATGCAGAATGTTTTATGAAGGTTTAAATGACATACATCAGCTCCAATGATAGCCGGATTGGTCAACCCGACCTGTGCATTCATGTTGGCTCCGTCCATGTATACCTGTCCACCATGTTGATGGATGATCCCGCATATTTCACGGATACTTTCTTCAAAAACCCCATGGGTGGATGGGTAGGTCACCATGAGGGCAGCCAGGTGATCATGATGCTTTTCAGCTTTTTCATTCAGGTCGGTAATATCAATATTTCCTTCATCATCACAGCTCACTATTACTACTTCGGTGCCGGCCATTACGGCGCTGGCCGGATTAGTGCCATGGGCGGAAGAGGGGATCAGTGTGATATTACGGTGTCCTTCACCTCGTGATTCGTGGTAGGCCCTGATCACCATCAGCCCGGAAAATTCACCCTGGGCGCCACTGTTAGGCTGGAGGGAGGTAGCTGTGAATCCCGTGATCTTATTGAGCCATTTTTCCAGGTCTTTGATGATCTCATAATAGCCCTCAGCCTGGTTTACAGGAGCAAAAGGATGCAAGCCGGCTATTTCGGGCCATGAAACGGGGATCATCTCGGTAGTGGCATTTAACTTCATCGTGCAGGACCCGAGGGAGATCATGGAATGGACCAGGGAAAGATCCTTATTTTCAAGCTTTTTGAGATACCGGAGCATCTCATGTTCCGAATGGTATGAATTGAAAACGGGATGCTCCATGAAAGCACTTTTCCTGACCAGGGACCCGGGAATTTCCAGAGATACTCCGGAAAAAATATTGTTTATCGTTTCTTTTGAGAGGTCTTTTGACTTGATACGTGCGAAAATCGTGATCAGGGAATTGATATGCTCAGCAGTGACCGTCTCGTCAATCGAGATCCCTACATGGTTGGTTTCATAGTACCTGAGGTTGATACCGGGTTCTTCGGTAATCTTTTTCAGTTGTTCCTTTTCGTTTTCATTGACGCTGATCTTCAGGGTATCGAAGAAAACAGTGTTTTCCTGTTCATAGCCTGTTTCAAGGATCAGCTTGTTGAGGGCTGCAGCAAATCCGTGGATACGCAAGGCAATATTCTTCAACCCCAGGGGGCCATGATAAACGCCGTACATGCCGGCCATCACAGCAAGCAGGACCTGAGCGGTACATATGTTGGAAGTGGCTTTTTCCCTTCTTATATGTTGCTCGCGGGTCTGAAGGGCCATCCGGTAAGCCGGGTTGCCTTCAGCATCAACCGAGACGCCTATGATCCGGCCGGGGATCTGTCTTTTGAATTCTTCGCGGGTTGCAAAATAGGCTGCATGGGGTCCGCCGTAACCCATAGGTATGCCGAACCGCTGGGTGGTGCCAGTCACTACGTCGACGCCGAAATCGCCGGGAGGGGTCAGGATAGTAAGGCTCAGAAGATCGGCAATACAAGCCGTTAGAATATTATGTTCCTTTGCCAGGTGTACCATTTCCTCCGGACTCTCCACTTTGCCGTTTCCGTCAGGGTATTGAAAGATCAGGGCGAAGATATCCGGGTCTTCCAGTGATTCTTTTGTGATTTCCGTGATCACCAACTCAATTTCCAATGGCCTGGAACGGGTGTGGAGGATATCCAGGGTTTGGGGGAAGACAGCCTTGTCCACCAGGATCTTGTTTGACCGCTTCTTTTCACCCTTTCTGATAGCATATAACAGCGACATGGCTTCTGCGGCAGCCGTGCCTTCGTCAAGCAGGGAGGCATTGGCTACATCCATACCCGTCAGGTCAGTGACCATCGTTTGAAAATTAATAAGCGCCTCAAGGCGACCCTGCGCTATTTCAGCCTGATACGGAGTGTAGGAGGTGTACCATCCCGGGTTCTCAAAGATATTACGCTGAATTACTGCCGGTGTGATGGTATCATAATAGCCCAGACCGATATAGGTTCTGTTGATCTTGTTTTTGGTGGCGATCTTTCGGAAGGATTCCAAAAAGCTTCTTTCGGTGAGCGGCTCAGGCAGGGTTAAGGGATCATCGAGCCGGATGGAGGCAGGAATAGTCTCCCGGATAAGTTTATCAATAGTATCAACACCTATAGCTTCCAGCATATGATTGATCTCAGCAGGCGATGGTCCGATATGCCGCTGTTCGATTTTGTCTGTCGGATTTAGATTGATTTTCATATTCATTTTAATATTTTTACCTCCATAAAAGGTATTGCCGTTACCTTCTTAATTCCTTTCACAAAGGTAAAATATATTGTATAAAAAAAATGTTATTTTGAATGGATATAAATTTTATTTGGAATAAGAATATTAATCTGGTTTTAACCTTCTTTTTAGTTGTTTATTCTGTATTCGGGCAGGAGCAAAAAACCAGGGAGAGTCACCGGGATGTTGCTTCTTCCATATGCGTTGAGGACCTCAGGGCTTATCTGAATGTGCTTGCTTCGGATTCTCTGGAAGGCAGGGAAACCGGCAGGCCCGGCCAGAAGAAAGCGGGCCGTTTCATAAAGGATAAATTCGGTGAGTTCGGGTTGAAAAAGGTTGATACCGGTCATGGGAAATCATATTTTCAGTCTTTTGATCTGGCCGGGGAGGAGTACGGAGAGATATTTCTTGAGGTGGATGGAAGGCAATTCCATCAATATGACCAGTTGATCTATGCCGGTACCATACAGGGAGTGGTCGAAGATACGGTAGAGATTGTCTTTGCCGGATTGGGGGAAGGTAAAGAATTCAGGAATATTGATGTAAATGCCCGGGCAGTAGCCTTTTTTAACAACAAGGGAATGGATTGGCAGACGAAAGTAAGCCGGGCTGTCGATCATGGATATCAATATGTTTTTGTTATATACACCGATCCGGTTTCCTCCTTTCGGACTCTTACCGGGGCCTATCAGAATTATTTTGATCAACCTGTTCAGCATTCAGCCGGCGGGGAGGATGGATTACAGCATATTTTCTTAATTCACAGCGATCTGGCAGAAATAATTTTTGATCGTGATTTAGCCTCTATGGAAAAAGCCGTTGAACGATACAAAAGAGGCCGCCAGGGAGCTTTAGAGAAGATCCGATCCAGTCCGGTGCGTTTTTATGGAGAGCGAAAAAGAGCTATGAACACCACTGAAAATGTGCTTGGATATATCGAAGGGAAGGATAAACCCCATGAAGTCGTCGTGGTC
Organism: uncultured Roseivirgaceae bacterium; assembly: GCA_964645995.1. GTDB lineage: Bacteria > Bacteroidota > Bacteroidia > Cytophagales > Cyclobacteriaceae > JAGTVG01. The sequence goes on along the minus strand of CAZYDB010000111.1, from coordinate 8,145 downwards.
ACGGCCCATTATGACCACCTGGGAGTGAGAGATGGACAAATATACTTTGGCGCGGATGATAACGGGTCAGGAACGGCTGCCGTTCTGGAACTGGCAGAAGCTTTTGCCATCCTGTCAGAAATAGGGGAAGGGCCCGGTCGATCCGTACTGTTCATAGCCTTTACAGGGGAAGAGATTGGATTGGTGGGATCGGATTATTATATTAAAAACGCTGTTTTCCCATTAAAAAATACCGTGGCGGCATTTAATATCGATATGATTGGAAGGAGGGATAATAAACATCCGGGGGATTCAGGTTATGTTTACATTATTGGTTCGGATAAATTATCGATGGATCTTCACCAGATCTCAGAATCTGTCAATCAGCGTTATGCAGGATTAAAACTGGATTATACCTATAATGATGAAAATGATCCTAACCGGTTCTATTATCGTTCTGATCAGTACAATTTCGCCAGGAACGACATACCAGTCATTTTTTATTTTACCGGTGTTCATGAAGATTACCACAGGCCAACCGATACCGTTGATAAGATCGACTTCAAACAAATGGAGGATATCACCAGATTAATTTTTCATACCGTATGGGAAGTGGCCGACCGTGAAAACAGGATAGGGCTTAAATAGAAAGAAGCCGGGAATAAGAAGGGCCCGGCTTCAAAATTCAACCAGCTATGATAAGAGAAAGATCTGAATCAAATCTACAAATTTTTTTAATTAAGCACAAATTTCAAATTATTTTTTATTTCCTTTTAAATTTCGTCTTTTTAAGGCCTTTTACGGCGTGTTTTCTCTTTTTTTTATGGAATCCCGGTTTATGATCCGGATCATTTTTGCTTTTTATCCTATCCATTTCCATGGCCATTGTTTTTTCTTCCCAAGCTTCAGTAGGCAGGATTACGACCCCTTTCGGAATATTTTTTTCTGGTATTTTTTCTCTGATGATCTTTTCAATATTGTCGAGGTGACAGGCATCGGGTTTGTTGACGAAAGTGAGTGAAACCCCTTTCTGATTCATGCGCCCGGTGCGACCAATCCTATGAACATAATCCTCATAAACCAAGGGCACATCGAAATTGATCACATGGCTGACCATGCTGATATCAATGCCACGGGCTGTAACATCGGTTGACACCAGGATCATGAGGTCTCCCTCTTTGAAGGCATTGATCGCATTCAACCTTGAATTCTGACTTTTATTGGCATGGATGACCTGTGCCTTGTCATCGATTTTTCTTAAGATATATTTATAGACATCATTAGCCGTCTTTTTTGTTTTGGTGAAGATGATAACCCGTTTGAATACTTTTTTGTCTTGAAGTAAAAAAGCCAGGAGATTGATCTTGGATTTAAGATTGGGCACGCGGTAAAAATATTGCTTAACATTTTCTGCAACAGTACTTTGCGGCCGGATCTCGATTTTATCCGGGAAATCGAGAAAATCCATTGACAGTTTCCCGACTTTTTCCGGGAATGTTGCTGAAAAAAGTAAATTCTGTCTTTTTTTTGAGGGTATGATCTCCAGAATGCGGTTGATCTGAGGCATAAATCCCATATCCATCATTTTATCAGCTTCATCAAGGATCATCATTTGTATAGAGCGCAGGGAAATTCCCTGTCTGGAATATATATCCAGTAATCTTCCGGGAGTGGCTACGATTATATCTTGTCCGGATTTTATCGATTCCATCTGTATGGTTATCCCGGTACCGCCATAGAGCCCGGCATACCGCAGATCCTTGTATTTGCCGAGATTTTCTAATTCATTGATCACCTGCACCACCAGTTCGCGCGTAGGGACCAGAATGAGTGCCCTGGGGTGCATGTCCGTGGCATAATTTAATTTCTGAAGCAGGGGCAGGAGATAGGCGGCCGTTTTTCCGGTACCTGATGGGGCTATACCAATCAGGTCGTGTCCGGCCAAAATGGAGGGTATGGCTTTCATCTGAATTGGGGTTGGCTGGTAGTAGCCTTTTTCATCCAGGGCATTCAGGATCTGTTTTGGAAGTTTTAGCTCACTAAAATGTTTTATATCCATTATGATACCGGATAATACCGGTTTTTTTTGTAATCTTATAGTTGCATATACTACCTATATATACCTGAGATCAATGGGCAGATTATTAATTACCAATGCAAAGATAGTGAACCGTGACAGGATAATCGAATCGGATCTGTTAATTGAGCCACCATTTATCAAGCGAATTGATCCTCATATATCCGATCCGGCGGCACAGGTCATCGATGCAAGGGGTCAGATGGTCTTTCCAGGGGCTATCGATGACCAGGTCCATTTCAGGGAACCGGGCCTTACACACAAAGCAGATATTCATACGGAATCGAGGGCGGCAGTAGCCGGCGGTATCACTTCATTTATGGAGATGCCCAATACCGTTCCGCAAACCATCACGCGGGAATTGCTGGAAAAGAAATATGAGTTAGCTTCTTCACGCTCGATGGCCAACTATAGTTTCTATCTTGGGGCCACCAACGATAACCTGGAAGAGATCCTGCAGGCTGATCCCGGTAAAGTATGCGGGGTCAAAATATTCATGGGTTCTTCTACCGGCAATATGCTTGTTGATGATGAAGCTGCGTTGACAGCGATATTTTCAAGGGCTCCGTTGCTCATAGCTACTCATTGTGAAGATGAGGATACTATCTGCCGCAATGCCGGAGCGGCACGGGATCAATATGGCGAGGAAGTGCCATTTGCAAGGCACCCCTATATCCGGAGCGAAGAAGCCTGTTACCGGTCTTCTTCTTTAGCGGTTTCTCTGGCTAAAAAGTACGGCACTGATTTGCATGTCTTACATATTTCAACAGCAAGGGAACTGGCATTATTTGATGATACGATGCCCCTGGAAAAGAAGAAGATCACTGCAGAAGCCTGTATCCATCATCTCTGGTTTACAGAAAAAGATTATGCCTCAAAAGGGAGTTTGATCAAGTGGAATCCGGCTGTCAAAAAAGAAACAGACCGGGATGCGATAAGGAAGGCTGTGCGGGAAGGCAGGATTGATGTGGTCGCCACCGATCATGCTCCTCATACGTTGGAGGAAAAGCAGCGCTCCTATTTCCAGGCTCCCTCAGGCGGGCCCCTGGTCCAGCATGCATTACCAGCCATGCTGGCATTGGTTCACCAGGGTGTTTTCGATCATCAAACAGTAGCCCGTGCGATGGCCCATAATCCGGCTCTCCGTTACAAGATCGTCAGAAGGGGATTCCTGGATGAAGGGTATTACGCCGATATGGCGATGGTGGATTCC
>CAZYDB010000111.1:0-4866 GCA_964645995.1 uncultured Roseivirgaceae bacterium | reverse complement strand
ATAATATACTTGCCAAATGTGGCTGGTCGCCCTTTGAAGGAACATCGTTTTCAAGCCGGGTTGCGAGGACAATCATTAACGGGATCATGGTTTATGATCATGGAAAATTCATTGAAGGGAACCAGGGCATGAGGCTTCTTTTTAACAGATAAAATCAGCGGACGTTGTTGTAAATAAGTATGGAATACTTTATTTTTGCAATCCGTATTTGGTGGTTGTAGTTCAGCAGGTTAGAACGCCTGATTGTGGTTCAGGAGGTCGCCGGTTCGAATCCGGTCTTCCACCCGAGAAAAGCACCGATCCCGTCATAACGGGATCGAGTATTCTCATTACGAATCATGGATTCGAAAACGGGATCCGGTCTTTCACGGTAGAAAAGTAATGATCCCGAACCTGGTGGGATTTCGTTTTGAATCACACAGATTCTTTCTTTCGGAAAGCCATTTTTTCGTTTCACGGAGGATATTTGTTTGCTCAATTACTTTTTACTGTTATTAACAGAAAAGGATTTCACCCAGACAGGCCATGCTTGCTGTTTGACGGGTCATGCTAACTCCTCGAAGTAATCAATTGAATATGAAATAATCCTATGCACTTTATTGCATAGGATTTTTAAGCGTATGAATAATTGGGGCTCATAGCTCAGCATATTCTGTTGCATTCAAACTCCCGGTTCGATTTCTTCTTTACGCTTTTTCCTGATCCCGGGAGGTTTTTTTATCGGGTATGGATTTAAAACCCGCTGCTGCGGGATATTTAATTTAAAATCTTCCAAAAAAAGGTATTTTACTTCTTTATATGTTAATTTTAAAATCGTATTTTATTGACTCAAAACTGATTATTAAGGAATTCATGGGTGTTGAGAACGGCACGATATTGATAGTGGATGATGATGAGGATGTATTGCTGGCAGCCAAATTTCTGCTTAAAAGGCATTTTTCTAAAATTATAACTGTTAATTCTCCCGAAACCATCGACGACCTGCTGGGAAAGAACACTTTCGACGTAGCCTTGCTGGACATGAATTATACCGCAGGCGCCACGAGTGGTCAGGAAGGCTTCGACCTTTTAAATTATCTAACAAGAAATACACCAAGGACGCGGGTAGTGATGATGACTGCCTATGGTGATATCGATCTGGCCATTAAGGCAATCAAAGAAGGAGCGGTTGATTTTATTGTTAAGCCATGGGATAATGCCAAACTGGTAAACACTGTAATATCTGCTTTTAAGAAAGTTCCTGAAAATATTGCAAAATTGAAACCCGCGGTTAGATCGACGCCTTCGCAGGATGAGAATGTGGGAATGTCGGAAGTAGAAAGGATATTTATGTTCCTGGATATCATTTCCTCGACTTCTATTGCAGAAAAATTAGGGCATGTCAAGTTTTTTGAATTGATCAATGACTTCTTTAACGACATCGCGGAGTCCATTTATGCCAGGAAGGGCGAAATATATCAATATGTAGGCGACGAGGTGGTGGTAAGCTGGCCTTTTAAGGAAGGCATAAAAGACAATAATGTACTGCATTGTTTTTTTGATATTGTAGACACCATAGAATCGTTGTCCGCCAAATATATAGAGCGGTATGATCTGGTTCCCGGTTTCAAGGCCGGCATGCATTATGGTAAGGTATCGACCGGCACCATAGGCACCCTTAAAAAGGAGATCATCTATACCGGTGACGTACTTAATACCACCAGCCGGATCGAAGGACAATGTAACCTTTACAAGGTAAACAATCTGCTTTCGAAAGACCTTATTGATGTTCTGCCAGATGGTGATCTTTTTGAATTTGACAGGATTGGGGAGATCAACCTGCGTGGAAAAGCCTCTATAGTCACGCTCTATACAAGCCGCAGGACCGGATAGCTATTCTTCCCTTATCATTTCAAGGATTTTATTATGAAAATCAATTACCTGTGGAATTACCAGGCGCTTATCGTCATTATATATCACATAATCCGCCATTTTTCTTTTCTCTTCATCAGGCATCTGTTTTGCAATAATCTTCATCACCTCTTCCCCGGTACGGAAGTGATCTCTCAGAAGCACCCTTTCAACACGCAGGTCCGTCGGGGAATAGATCATAATAATTTTATCCAGTTCTTTGTATGATCCGCTTTCATAAAGTAATGCAGCTTCCTTCAGCGTATAAGAACTGGTCATATGAGCCTGATGCCAGTGATAGAAGTCTTCCCTCACCCTCGGATGCACCAGCGAATTGATCTTTTGCTGATAATCCTCATTATCAAAGATCTTGGCGGACAGGTATGCCCGGTTCAACCGGCCATCTTTATACGATTTTTCTCCAAGATGATCGATTATCTCCCGTTTTAATATTTTGTCATGATTCATCAGGTATTTTGCCTGATCATCTGCATTGTAAACAGGTATCCCCAATAGGCTGAAGATCCTGGATATGATGGATTTGCCGGCTCCTATACCTCCCGTTATACCTATTTTAAGGGTTTTCTTTTTTTTCATAGATCACTCTTACAGTATTGGAATCCATCGACACCTCATCTACATAGAAGGGCGTTTCAATGATCTCAAGATTTAAGGTGCTGTCCTGCCGATTGATATTATTGCAATCAGCAATAACAATAAAATCAGTATCCGAAAATTCGTCAATAAATTCCTCCCTGATCTTGAAATCCAGATTTATCTGAGCAGGTGATATATAAACCGATGAGTCCATCGGGAAATTAACCAGTTCAATATTAAATTCCTTTTCGAAGCTGATAAACCTGGAAACATCAATGGTAACCTGGGCTTCTTCCGGTTGAACGGAAATTAGTCTTCTGTCAAAATGATTTATCTGGAAAAGGCGGTTAATGTCCTGATTGATGTTTTCGATGGGAATAGGAATAAATACCCAATCAGGCAGTGTGTCGATCATTGTTACCGGACCACGCATAATGGCCGAATCAGGAGAAACCCTGATCGGGGATACGATCTGATAAAACTGATCAAGATCCAATGCCGCACTATCCACCTCAAGGAAGACATTCTTTTCTTTTAATGGCTGAATATCGAAAATGATGGAATCAGTGACCACAAAATTGAGATTCAGTGACGACAGGTGCTGGGCAAGAAGGGGCTGAATGGTATAACCCGCTAAAAATCTGGTCTCTACCGGATTATCAATTGTTATCTCCAATGGTTCCTTATTAATGGAGATATTTTGTTTCAGTATATTCCATCCCACCCCCGTTACATTGGCCTGAATATAGTCAGGGGGGCTTTTTACTTCAATAGTGCCTTCCTGATCATACAGAAAGGAAACCGGGCAGCTGATTTGAGTTGTATAGCTTTCATTCAAAGCGCTTAATAACCAGATTATTGATGCGATCAGAACACTGAAAGCTACAATTTTAAAATCTTGATTACCTGGGGCTATGATGGATTTTATCCAACGAGCTATTTTTATAAATTGATTCAATCAACTAATTTCCACTAAAAATGCCTAATTAACTTTACGGCTTGCTTCCAGAGAAATGGAAGACTTATCCAATTTAAGTTTACCGCCTTTTTCAATTTCAAGGATAATGGTCTCACCATCGATAGAAAGGATCTTCCCGTGAATACCACCGACGGTGACTACATTTTGTCCTTTTTTGATCTCTTCAAGAAATTTCTTTTGATCTTTCTGTTTTTTTTGCTGGGGTCTGATCATGAAAAAGTAAAATATCAGAACGATCCCGCCGATCAAAATCAGGTTGCCATAGAGGGATTGTCCTCCTGAATCCTGTTGTAATAAAATAAATGCTAACATGTTCAATTTATATGGTTTGTTTTTTATTAATTTTTAATGGGGCCAGCCGTTTGCTGACTTTTTGGTGTTACAAATCCTTTGATTCTGAGCCGGGTAAGGGCAGGATCGGTGTTGGCTGAAATGGTAATGGTCTTGATCTGCTGATTTGGTTTGTTCTTGGTGTCGAACCGGACCTTGATCTCGCCATCACCACCAACTGGTATCGGTTCTTTTGGCCATTGGGGCACCGTACAGCCACATGATGCAGTAGCTTTATCGATCATAAGGATTGACTTACCCGAATTTGTGAAGTTAAAAGTATATTCGACAATATCTCCTTCATTTACGGTGCCAAAATCATATTCTATATCCTCAAAGGTAAAAGCAGGCTTTGGCGTATTATCTACAACTTTTTGAGGAGTATTTGCCAACTTCACCTTCGTTTCTGAAGCTTTGTTTGCGGCAGTGGTACCTGTTTCAAGGGCAGCCACTCTTCTTTCCAGCATCACTATCCTTTTCTCCAGTTGTTTATCAGAAGTACAGGCAAATAAAGAAGTTGTAATCAGCAGGAATATCAGTCCTTTGATGTTCATAATGATCAGATTTTATGTTTGGTTTTAGAAATGGTTTGGTTTCAGAAATGGTTATCAGTTATCTTTATTTTTTATCTGCCCAATCAGGTTGTCGACATCTTCCAGAAGCTTTTCGGCCTTCTCTTTGGCATTCTTGATCACCTTCTCGCCTTCATTTCTGGCTTCCGAATCGGGTATGGCTTTAGCCTTGACCAGTTCCTGTACCAGGTCTTCCAGTTCTTTTTTATACTTATCCAATAAGTAGGACAATTTGCCGCGTGTTTGTGTGCCTTTATCCGGTGCATAAAGCATGCCGATGATAGCACCGGTTGCAGCACCTATTAAAAAAGAAAGTAATGATTTTGATGAATTACTCATATTATTATTATTTATTGTCTATTAATCCTCTGCCACTTTTTTTGATGATTCCCTTGTTCCTGAGATCTTCAGAAAGAACATCCAGTATACCATTAACGAATTTTTTGCTCTTAGGGGTACTAAAATTCTTAGATAGTTCTATATATTCATTAATAGAAA
>CAZYDB010000110.1:5343-13472 GCA_964645995.1 uncultured Roseivirgaceae bacterium | reverse complement strand
AGTGATCTCGGTGAGGAAGTTCATCATCAAGGTAACAACAAAAAGGATAATGATCAGGTGAGTGCCGCTAAAATATTCGATCTTTAATCCTATCCAGGCTGCCAATCCGGAATTGCCGAAGCCGGCAGCTATCGCCAGCCCACCCCCGAATAACAACAAAATACCCCAGGGCAGCCTGCGTGCGGTAGTCCAGTCAAGCACGGTATCATCATTCCTGGCAGGGATCAGAAATAGAATAATAGCCCCGGTAATGGCAATGATCGTATCATCGATTTGAGGAATCAGCCTTGACAGGATGAATGACCGTGTAATCCAGGCAAAGGCTGTAAGGCTGAATACGAGGATAATACGTTTCTCTTCCTTTTTCATCTCCCCCAGTTTTTCGAGCTCCAGGTAAATTGTCTCTTTCACATGCGTGAACCGCTTAATACCGGATGGAAAGGCAATATACACCAGGTAAGCCCAGCAGATCATTAACAGAAAGGCCGAGAGGGGAAAGCCAAACATGATCCAGTCGGAAAAGGCAACCTCGCTATTATAATATTCCTTGGCCACTGCTGAAAAGATGGCATTGGTAGGCGTTCCGATCAGGGTCGCCATCCCGCCTATTGATGCTGCATAGGCAATGCCCAACATAAGGGCTAGCCCGAATTTACGGCCTTCCGACTTGCCCCGAACGGAATCTTCCTGGTCAAATAGTTCCCCGAATTGTCGTGCTACCGCAAGAGCTATGGGAAGCATCATCATCGTGGTGGCCGTATTGGATATCCACATTGATAATAGTGCAGTGGCCAGCATAAAACCCAGTATGACACTTTTAAGGTTGGTCCCGACAAACTGAATGATATTCAAGGCAATTCTCCTGTGAAGATTCCATTTCTCCATGGCCAGCGCGATCATAAATCCGCCCATATAAAGAAATACCATCTTATGGCCGTAAGAAGTTGTGGCTTCCCCGATGCTGAGGGCACCACTCAGCGGAAATATAATAATGGGTAATAAAGACGTAGCAGGAATGGGGATCGCTTCTGTTACCCACCAGACAGCTACCCAGCAGGTGCCGGCCAGCACGGCAACACCCTCTTCTGATAACCCACGGGGATGAAAAAATAGCATGATCAAAATAAAAAGTGCGGGGCCAATGATCATGCCGGCAACTTTTCTACGGGTGAAATTTTCCTTTCTCATAAAAATAAAAATGGGAACCGAACCTATAAAAAATTTTTCGATTTGCGAAATATTTAAGAACTTTCCAGAAGTTAGCTAACTTTTGGAAAGTTCATATGAAAAGATCAGCAGTAAATAAGGCTGTAAAGGATGCCCTGGCATTTTTTGATAAACATCACTGGCATCTGCCCCCCGAACCCTGTTGGGATGTTACGGATTTTGGCCTGGGAAATTTTGATACCTATGGCCTGGTTCTTATCAACCTGGCCGAGGAAGATGAGTATTGCGAGAAGCTTATGTATGCCAGGAAAGGGATGAAAACCCCTTGCCACGCACATAAAAAAAAGAAAGAGGACATCATTGTCAGGAACGGCAAAATGGCCATCCAGGTCTGGCAGGAAGAACCAGGCCAGGGAAATAATAAAGAAAAAATAAGCATTAAAATCAATGGTAACTGGCAATCCGTTCCATCCGGCGATATCATTACCCTTGATTCTGGCCAGCGTATAACTTTGACCCCTGGGATCTATCATGAATTTTACCCGCTCTCGGAAGAATGTATTATCGGAGAAGTATCCACCGCCAATGATGACCTTCATGATAATTTCTTTATCAACCCGGATATTGGCAGGTTTTCTGAGATCGTTGAAGACGAAGCGCCTGTGGTTAAACTGGTAAGCGATCGATCATGAACCGACGTATTGGCATTACCGGTGCAGGTAACTGGATTATCGACTACGCAAAAATTATTGACAATTATCCGGCTCAGGATACGCTGGCAACCATAATTTCGGTTTCTACCAGTACCGGTGGCGCCGCCTATAATCTGCTGATGGACCTAGCTTTTATGGGGGTCCCTTTCCCTTTATCCGGGATTGGTCTGGTAGGTAACGACACAACAGGTAAGCACATATTGAATGATTGCAGGAACCAAGGGATCAATAATCAACAACTGCGCCAGATAAAAGAAGCCGGCACTTCCTATACCGATGTGATGATCGCCAGGGAAACCGGGAGAAGAACTTTTTTTACCTATCGTGGTGCCAATGCCTTCCTGGGACCAGAACATTTTGATTTTACGATCATCCATTCGAAGATCATGCATCTGGGCTATCCTCTGCTGCTGGACACGCTTGATGCTTTTCATGATAACCAGAACACCAATGCTTCCCTGGTCCTTAAAAAGGCGCAAAGGGAAGGCATCATCACTTCCCTCGACCTCGTGAGCGAAAACAGCGACCGTTTTCTAAGGATCATCACCCCTTCCCTTCCCTTTGTTGACATCCTCTTTTTAAATGAATTTGAAGCCAGCCAGCTTACGGGCATCGATATTACCGGCGAACAAACGGATAAAAAAAATGTCCAGGAGGTGATAATTAAGCTATTTAAGATGGGCGTAAACCGTTGGGTGATCCTTCATTTCCCGAAAGGCGTGATCGCCACTGCCCGGGATGGGGGTTTATTTACACAGGGAAGTGTCAAATTACCAAATCAGATGATCAAAGGAACGCCTGGTGCAGGGGATGCACTGGCAGCCGGAATCCTGTATGGCATACATGAAGACTGGCCGATGCAGGAAAACCTTATTGCCGGTGTATGTACGGCCGCAGCTTCATTAACCGAAAAAGGATGTTCAGAAGGAGTGCGGCAACTTAAAGATTGCCTGGCCCTCGGATCGGAATACGGATATCGAAAAATGCCATAAAAGACCCTGTCCCCTTCCGTATTTTTTTACTAACTTCGCCGATATTGTAATTCTTAGGCATGAAAAATATACAATTTCGGAAAGATATTCTTCCTCATATAATCGCTATTGCGGTCTTTCTGCTTGTAGTTATTGTTTTCTTCCACCCCGTATTTTTTGAAAACAAGGAACTCGACCAGCATGACGTTTTACAAGGTGTCGGCGGAGGAAAGGAGCTGATCGATTACAGGCAAGAGACAGGAAAAGAAGGGTTATGGACCAATTCCATGTTCAGCGGCATGCCCGGATATCTGGTGAACACACAGTTTTCAGGAAATCTTCTTCAACATATACGTACTTTTTTTGCTACATTTATTCCCGCTCCTGCAAGTCATGTTTTCGTGGCTTTCATAAGTTTTTACATACTTCTGCTGTCATTCAATGTTCGACCTTACCTGGCTATAGGGGGTGCAATAGCATTTGGTCTGAATAGTTTTATGGTTATCGGTTTAATGGCAGGGCATGTTTGGCGAATTACCAGCATTGCATATATGCCTCTGGTGATAGCTGGTGTACATCTGGCCTACAAAAAACAGCTTCTTAAAGGGATAGGAATTACAGCCCTCGGGCTTTCCCTTCATATCCGTTCCAACCATCTCCAGATGACGTATTACCTTCTTTTAATTATCCTTATTTATATTCTAATTGAACTTATCAATGCATTACGAGAGAAAGAGCTGAAAACATTTTTTAAAGTATCTCTAATTCTTGTTATTCCAGTGATCCTCGCGGCAGGAACCAACCTGGCCCGACTCTGGACAACTTTAGAGTATAGTCAATATTCCACAAGAGGTAAGTCGGAATTGAGAAGTGATGAAAATGATCAATCAGGGCTAGACAAGGACTATATTTTTCAATACAGTAACAATATTTTTGAACCCCTGACAATGGCTATACCCAATTTAATGGGCGGCCCCACTCAGCAGTCACTAAGCCGAAGCTCAAATCTGGGCAAGGCATTGCTTGATAATGGGCTTTCCAGGAAACAAGCAGATGATCAGCTTCAGGGAGTTCCAACCTATTGGGGCAAACAACCTCTGACCGCACCCTATTATGCCGGCATCATTATTATGTTTTTCTTTGTCTGCAGCCTTTTCATTATCGAAAAAAAATACAGGTACTGGCTATTATCCGTATTTATTATTTCGATTGTTTTTTCATGGGGGGATAATTTTGCATTTTTCAACAACCTGGTTTTTGAATATCTTCCCGGATACAATAAGTTCAGGTCAGTCACATTCACGCTGATAATGGCATTTATTGCTGTTCCTCTTGGTGCCATGATAGGTCTGGAAAAGTTCCTTTCCATGGACCGGAAAGAAAAAATCCGTAGCCTGAAATATAGCGGATATATTGCAGGAGCTGTTTTCGCCCTTGCCTTGATTTATTCCTGGACAAGTAGCTTCAGGGGAGCTATTGACGATAGACTAACTAATCTTCCAAGCTGGTATCTCGATGCCCTTCGGGCAGATCGTGCCAGATTGCTTCGACTGGATATTTTCAGGAATTTATTCTTTGCCGGAGCCGCTGTATGGATCGTGTGGAGTTTTTCCAATGCCATGGTCAATAAATACCTTGCCTATGGCGTAATCTCAATCCTCATCACACTCGATGTCGCCCTGGTCAGTTCCCGTTATATCTCGGAAAATAATTATACAAGGCGTATCAATAAGGCATACTTCAGCCCAAGTCCAGCCGATCAGAAGATAATGGCTGATAATAATGAGCATTACAGGGTTCTTAACCTTCAAAATCCATTCAATGAGGCAAGAACCTCATATTTCCATCATTCCATTGGGGGTTATCACGGAGCCAAATTACGCAGGTATCAGGATCTGATTGAAAGACATATTTCAGGAGAAATCAATAGGTTCATTGAAAATGCAAGGCAAGGTAAGGACATGTTTTCAGAACTCCCTGTATTGAATATGTTGAATGCAAAATATTTTTATTTTGGCGAGGAGCAACAGGGCGTTTTTGAGAACCCCAATGCCCTTGGTAATGCATGGCTGATTTCTGAAATCATCCCCGTAGGCTCACCGGATGAAGAAATTGAAATGCTGAATGACATAGACCCATCGGAGACCTGTATTATAGACACCAGTCTTTTTTCGATACGAAAAACAAACTATAATTCAAATGGGAAGATCAACCTGATTGAATATAGGCCGGATTATATCTTATATGAAGCCAACAATGTTGGCAATGCTTTTGCTGTTTTTTCGGAGATCTATTATCCGGCAGGCTGGATAGCAATTGTAAATGACCAGCCTACAGAAATCAAAAGGGTGAACTACATTCTGAGGGGAGTGGAGCTTGAACCTGGAAGCAATAAGCTCGAGTTCTGGTTTGAACCCGATTCCTATTATACCGGAAATACGTTATCCCTTATCTTTTCGATCATGACCTATATGTTCCTAGGCGGCATCATGTTCATAGAGTTCCGAAAAAAAACCAAAGCTCCTGAAAAAATGGGATGAAAAAAATACTGGTAATAACATATTATTGGCCTCCCGCCGGTGGTGTAAGCGTTCTTCGCACATTGAAAATTGTAAAATATCTGGCAGAGTTCGGGTGGACTCCAATAGTATATGCTCCTTCAAATGCACTCTACCCATACCTGGATCACAATAACCTGAATGACATACCGGAAAACATACAAATAATAAAAAGGCCGATACGTGAACCCTTTCGAATATTCAAATTTCTCACAGGCCGGAAAAAAACGGAATCCCTTGATAGCATCTTACAGGTCAGAAGAAAGAAATTCAAACTGATCGAAAATCTCGGCATCTGGATCCGGGGGAATTTTTTTATTCCGGATGCAAGATTTTTATGGATAAATCCATCAGTGCGCTATCTCACTAAGTTACTAAAAAAAAACAAGGTTGATGCAATTTTCTCCGATGGCCCCCCCCATACAAACACTGTGATAGCCTGCAAACTGAGCCAAAAACTCGGAATTCCATGGCTTTCCGATTTCCAGGACCCCTGGACCCAGGCAGATTATTTCAGGATGTTCAATATGGGAAAAAGAGCCCTCAAGAGTCATCGAAAACTTGAAGAGGAATGCATTAAAACAGCAAAAAAAATAATCATTGCAAGTCCGACGTGGAAAAAGGACCTGGAGTTAATCGGAGCAAGAAACGTGGATGTCATTTATTATGGTTATGATGAAAGTGATTTTAAAAAATATGATGAAATTACACCAAGTGATAATAAGCTGATTATTTTTCATGCAGGCCTAATAGGAGTTGACAGGCTTCCATTAACATTCTTACGCCTGCTCCGTGAACTGGTGGAACAATATCCTGCAATATCAGAAAAATTGAGCCTACAGCTTGCAGGTCAGGTGGATTATGAGATTAAAAGAGCTATTTCGGAATATAAGCTATCCCAATATGTTGAATATGTGGGCTTTATCGAACGCAAAAAAGTGATTGAACGGTATTTTAAGTCCCATTTATTACTGCTCCTTCTCAATAAAGCGTTTAATGAGAAAGGCAGGTTACCCGGCAAGTTATATGAATATCTTAGGTCAGGAAGACCGATCCTTGCTCTGGGAAATCCGGAAGGGGACGCGGGCAGGATACTGGAAGAAACGAATGCAGGCATATGTCTTGATTATGACAATCAAAAAGACATCAGGGGTTTTATGATCAAAGTATTGAATGATGCCGATTATAAACAAACTGTCAATTGGACTGCAATCAAACAATACTCCAATTATAACCAGACCAAAAAAATTGCAGGCTACCTGGATAATATCATCAAAACAGATCAATGAAAAAAAAGGTATTATGTTTTCTGGACAAACCTTCAGGAAGAGATCCTGAGATACTGATACCTGTCACGTATATACTTGAGAGATATTTAAATTGCAGTGTCGAGTTTATTTTTATCTGGGATATCTATGCCATTCGAAGAAAAAAGCCGGATCTCATCCTATTACCCAATTCAAAAGGTCATCACATGTATTATGAAATAGCAAAATATGGCTATCTGAATAAAATTCCCGTATTTTCCTGTGAATCGGAAGGTAATTTCAGAACCGATGGATCCTTTGACTATTGGGGATACAATACAGATCAATTCTTTTACCAGGATTGGGTGCCATGCTGGTCCGGAAGAACCCGGGATTATCTCAGAAAGCTCATACCTGACCAGAAAGAAAAAATTGTACTCACAGGCGGTACCGGTTTCGATCGTTACCGTATCTCCGATTTCCAATCGCGCGAAAAAATCCTGAAAAAATACAATAAAGAAAAGTATAAAAAGGTAATTGGTTATGCAGGTTGGGCGTTTGGAAAAATTTACAGTAAACACAAGGAAATCGCTCTCACGCATATCCATGAAGATCGCAATGTCCGTTTTCAGTGGGTGGAATCACAAAGAAAAAAAGTCAGAAATATCCTTGAGAAGACGATCACCAGCCATCCCGATACTCTTTTTATATTTAAACGGCATCCGAAGGAGTCATTTGAAGATGATCCCTATGAAGGTCCAAACGAAATGAATGAACTGCTTGATTTCGAAAATGTGCTGTACATCAGACAGGAGGAAAAAATACATGATCTGATAAATATCTCAGATATCTGGTTGGGGTTCGAAACAACCACAAGCCTGGAAGCCTGGCTATTGGGTAAACCAACGATTCTGATCAATCCTGATCCGGATTTTGTAAGGAACAATCTGCATCTTGGATCTGTGAAAGTGAAAAACGTATCAGAACTTGCTCATTTCATTCAGGAATTCTATGAAACCGGACATATTAAGATTTTTTTCAACCCGGAACTTGAAAAGAACCGGCAAAATCTTATAGCCGACAGCATCGGATTTTCGGATGGACTCAACCACATAAGAACTACCTATTTTGTTGATAAAAGCCTAAAAATAAAGGGGAAATCCGGAAAGGCCAGGATCAGCCTCCGGCACCTTCGGCTTTATTACCTTATGCACATTGGAAAATATTTCTTCCACCGGAAACTCTTTTTAAGATTACCTGGTTTTAAAAAATCCGTTTATGTCTTCGATTTCATGAACCTGCCTGGCTTCAGGGAAAGAAAAGATGATTATTATGAAAGTCTCGACAGATTTCATAAATTAAATGAAATTGATGTGTACCTTGATAAAAAGGAGTGGGATGGCGTAATAAACACTTCCGAATTAATCAATTGAATTTCGATCAATGATGAACGAACAACTGAGAAAACATCTT
>CAZYDB010000110.1:0-5333 GCA_964645995.1 uncultured Roseivirgaceae bacterium | reverse complement strand
TTAAGATCACGATGATGGATCGCATCAGGATCTGGTTCCTGAAACGCAGGCTCGGTAAGTGTGGGCGGGGGATTTATATTGAAAAAAATGCGCGTTTATTGCGTTATCCCGAGAATATCTCCCTTGACGACAATGTGATCGTCAAGGAAGGCGCCAGGATCTGCAGTTGTAATGAAAAAGCCACAATAACCATCGGGAGAAACACTACCGTCGGATATCATACTTTTATCTTCGCATCCGAGAATATCACTATCGGCGATGATTGTCTGATAGCCCCATTTGTTTATATCGTTGACAGTAATCATGGAATCGATAGATCTACACGGATCAATCTCCAACCCAATACAACTGCAAAGGTCAGCATTGAAAATGATGTCTGGATAGGAACAGGAGCAAAAATACTACCTGGTGTACGGATCGGCGAAGGCGCCATTATCGCAGCGGGAGCTGTGGTAAACTCGGATATACCTCCTTATCAGATTTTCGGTGGTATCCCGGCAAAAAAAATCGGGGAAAGAGCATGAGAACTGGTGTAGTCATCCTCTGCCGCTATGCATCAAGCCGGCTGCCCGGCAAGATCCTGAAAAAAATCGATGATAAAACGATCCTGGCACACATTGCTGGTAAGATCAGGAATGCTGCACTTGTCGATCAGGTCGTAGTGGCAACCTCAACAGAATCTTCAGACGACATTATTCAGGATCATACCGAACAGCTTGGCTTACCCTGCTTCAGAGGAGATCTGGAAAATGTGGCCGGTCGTTTTCTGGCCTGCTCCGAACAGCATGGATTCGACTATGCAATCCGGATCAATGGTGATAACCTGTTTACCGACCCCCTGATCATCGACCAGATGGCCGGAATTTTGAAAGATGAACCTTTTGACTTCATTTCAAATGTACCGGGAAGGTCATTCCCCTATGGAATGAGCGTCGAGATATTGAAAACATCCTTTTTTAAATCCATTATCCCTCAATTCGACCGACCAGATTATCATGAGCATGTCACATTATATCTCTATGAACATGAAGAGCTGGGAAAAAGACATTATTTTTACAATTCAATCTGCCCTGAATTGAAAGGTATTAATTTGGCCATAGATGATGCCAGGGATTTTCAGTCGGCAGTCAGCATATTTGATAGATTGTCCGGCTTGAATGGCCAATTTGGTTTGAGGGAATTGTGCAGCATTAAAGACTATATCCGGAATGAGTATATGGAAAGGTAAATATGGCCCACTGTTGATTGCCGAGATTGGAGGCAACCACGAAGGAGATTTTGGCTACGCATTCGAACTCACCAGGCTGGCTGTAGAATCGGAAGCAGATTATATTAAATTCCAGATCTATACCGGTGATTCTATTGTGAATCCGCATGTAAGCCCTGACCGGAACGCTCATTTTAAGAAGTTCGAACTCACCCCAGAACAACACAGTCAACTGGCTGAATATTGTATCAATCATGGAAAAGGCTACATTGCATCGGTCTGGGATATGAAAGCCTTTGACTGGATCGATCCTTTTCTGAAGATGTACAAGGTCGGTTCAGGCGACATGACGGCCTATCCCTTTCTTAAAAAAATCGCCCGGACAGGCAAGCCCATTATTCTGTCAACCGGTCTGGCAAAATTTGAGGAGATCATAGATTCCATTGATTATTTAAAGGCGGCAAATCCTGTTTATGAGGACAGGCAAATGATAGCCATTCTGCAGTGTACCTCGATGTATCCAATACCTCTTTCGGATGCCAATCTAGAGGTAATCCGCGAAATAAAAGAAAGGACAGGTTATATAACCGGTTTCTCCGATCATACCGTAGGACTTACGGCATTGAAAACGGCCTATGCCATGGGAGCCGAGATCCTGGAGTTCCATTTTACAGATAAAAGGAAAGGAAAGACATTCCGCGACCACAAAGTATCGCTCACAAAGCAGGAAATTAACCAGTTAACCGAAAAGATCTCCCTCATCAATACCCTGAAAGGGAGTCGCATAAAGCGACCGCTTGATATTGAAGGTGACCATGTAGTTTCCTTCAGAAGGGCGATCTATCCTGTCTCTGATATCCCGGCCGGTACTATTATCGAACCAGAACATCTGAAGAGCCTGCGCCCGAACAATGGGATCGATGCCAGAGAATATGACCGCCTGATTGGCAAAAGGTCCAGAGTCGAAATACAAAAGGATCAAATACTAGACTGGACATATTTTGAAGACTCAATCTGAAATACCATATTGTTATCTTTGCCAATCCAGAGATCTCAACCTGCTGATGGAAGTGAACCACAGACCTTCATGCGAAACTGATTATCATATCCCAGAATCAGCATATTACAGAAGGATCTATCAATGCAATAATTGTAAGGCCTATGTAAATTTTCACAATCTTCTGGATGAGACCTTTTATACTGGTGAGTACAATAAAGCCATCAAACTGGGTACATTGACAAAAAGGTTCGAAAAAATCATTGCCATCCCTTTTGAAAAATCGGATAATAAGCAGCGTGTTGGCAGGATATTGAAAAACCTTTCTCAACCGGATCAGAATCCTTCAAAAATAAATATCCTTGATGTGGGCTCAGGAACATCTGTATTTCTTCATGAGCTAAAGAAATATGGATTTTATACTGCCTCAATCGATCCGGACATGACCGCTGTTGAACATGCCATCGAAAATGTTGGCGTTGACATGTCACATCATGGAAACCTGTTTGATTTCCGAACGAACCTTAAATTTGACCTAATATCTTTTAATAAGGTCCTTGAGCATTTAAAGAATCCGGTTGAGCATTTACAGGAGGCCAAAAAATATTTAAAACCAGAAGGCAGGATTTACATCGAGCTTCCTGAAGGTGACCGGATTGTCGTGAAGCATTTATTAAAGGACAGGGCAGAGTTTGCCATTGAACATTATGTCATTTTCAATTCTAGTTCTATAGGTCATTTGATCGAGCAGGCTGGAATGAAAAATGAAAAATCTGAAGTGATCACTGATCCAAGTGGAAAATACACAATTTACGCATTTTTAAAAATTGAATAAAGGGCGTAAATTTAAGAACATCTATGATCAGAATGATTAGCAACTCTTCTAAACGAATCTCATGATCAATTTTAAACCATTGGTTACCGTTTATATCACCAATCATAATTATGGCCGTTATATAAGGCAGGCCGTCGACAGTGTCCTTTCACAGTCCATGAAGGATTTCGAACTGATCATTATCGACGACGGCTCCACCGATAACTCCCATGAGGTGATAGAGGATTATGCTGACCGCGAAAATATCCGGATCATCTATCAGAAAAATAAGGGATTGAACGTCACCAATAATATTGCCATGCGAACGGCTCGCGGAAAATACATCATGCGCCTTGATGCCGATGATCACCTTGATCATAACGCCCTTCTGGTCCTCTCTAATGCCTTAGAGCAAGATAACAAACTCGGACTGGTTTTCCCGGATTATTTCCTGATCGATGAAGATGACCAGGTACTGGGTATCGAGAAGAGACATTTCTTTGAAAAGGAGGTCAAGCTCTTCGATCAGCCTGCCCACGGCGCTTGTACCATGATCCGCCGGGATTTCCTTCTTGAACTGAGTGGCTATGATGAACAGTATTCCTGCCAGGATGGGTATGAATTATGGATCAAATTCATTGATAAATACAAGGTTAAAAACATCAACACCCCTCTGTTTTATTACCGCCAGCATGGACATAACCTCACAAAAAATGAGGAACGTATCCTCAGTACCAGAAGCCATATCAAAAAGGATTTTCTGAAAAAAAAGAAGCAGGAACCCCTGAAAACCATTGCCATTATTCCCGTTCGTGGTGAAAAAAACAGCCGGTATAGTCTGGTTCTTGAAAAAATGTACGGCGATAACTACCTCGATCTCAGGATCAGGGAAACCCTGAAATCAAGATCAATTGTCGGGACGGTGATCACGACGGCTGATGAATTTATTATTGAACACATAAACAAAACATATAAAAATGAGCCTTCCATCATCATACATCACCGGGATCCGAAACTCACCCGGATGAATATCGGGCTCTCTGAAACCGTCAGGGAGATCCTGGCTCTGCCTGAATTGGCCAGGGAAAAGATTGAAGCCATCATGATCCTTGCTTTCGAATACCCATTCATTGACCATGCGATCATTGATGATGCCGTGCATACCATGATGATCTTCAAATCCGATTCGCTGATCAGCGTGAGGCCGGAAACAAGCCTGCTGTTCCAGCATAACGGTGCGGGCATGCACCCTATCCTGAACCAGGAAAAATTTTCAAAACTAGAAAGGGATGCCCTGTATAAATATACAGGAGGGCTGAGTCTGACCGAAATGCGCTATTATAATAAATCTGATAAACTGATCGGTGGCCGGGTTGGCCATATCATTATTGATCAAAAAGCGGCACAGGGAATTTTTTCTGAATATGACCTTAAACTGGCCAAATTCCTGGCTGAAAACTGATCTCCCTTGGGCATCATTCGTCAACAATCCATCACTTCCACCCTATACATCTACATCGGTGTTTTGATCGGGTTTGTTTCGACCGGTATCCTGATGCCCCGTTTTCTCACGGAAGCTCAGAATGGGATCATTAAACTGCTGGTCTCCTATTCCATGCTCTTCGCTCAACTGGCCACCCTTGGCTTTCAAACAGCCACCGTTCGCTTTTTCCCGTTCTTCAAAGACAAGAATAAAGGTCATCAGGGATATTTTTTTCTGCTTATGCTGGTAAGTATCCTGGGTTTGGCAGTTTTCGTGATTACCTACTACCTCATCAAAGATCCGGTCATAGCTTACGAAAATCAAAAAAGTTCTTCCTTCGCCAATTACTTTTTCTTCATCCTCCCAATCACTGTTTTCTTCCTTTATTTTAATCTGCTTGATGTATATGCCCGGGTGCTTTTCCAATCCACCATAGGAACCTTCCTGAAAGAACTGCTACAAAGATTTTTTATCCTGGCCACACTTCTGCTCTACATATTCGACTGGATAAGATTCTGGCATTTTATCTGGTTTTATGTTGCGGCAATCTCCTTACCGACGATCATCCTTTTCTTTTACCTGCTTATAAAAGGTGAGATTTTCTTTAAACCTGATTTCTCCCTGCTGAAAAGAGAACTTACCTCCCAAATGGTCAGCCTGTCGGCCTACGGACTCTTTATCGGCTTCAGTCAGATCGCTATTTCGCAATTGGATAGCATCCTGATAAATTTTTTCAAAGACCCCGCCAGTACCGGTATATATGCCATTACCTTCTATTACGGCACGCTGGTCATCCTGCATTGTCGTGAGTATTACAATGGGACCGCCGTTA
>CAZYDB010000109.1:9257-13481 GCA_964645995.1 uncultured Roseivirgaceae bacterium | reverse complement strand
TAATCACCATACACCCAGACCAGGTGGTTACCGTAATCGGCCTGGCGGCGCATGAAGGCGTCGGCGGTACCGCTTTCCCTGCCCACGATAAAGGCCGAGAACACTGCCTCCATAATATCCTTCCCGGCTCCGGATACTTATAACAGCAATATTGATCGTATTATTTGGACTGCTTTTGGCCCATCCGCTATTTACATAGGGGGCGCCCATGATCACCCCTCCCATGGCAGCGGCAGATTGTTTGATGAATTCTCTTCTGAAAGTGTTTCCCATAGTTTTATTCTTTTTATTGTCTGGCATCTTTCAGTCTTTGTTCATACCTCAAAAGGTTTTCTTTCAGCGCCGAATATTCCAGCTCCTGCAAAGGGAGATCTTTATCCATGGCCATGACCCCGGCAATGGCAGCAGACTGGCCCAGCACCATGAATACCGGCTCCATGCGGATCGAACCGAAAGCAATATGAGTAGCGGAAACACATACCGGGACAAGCAGGTTGGTACACTCCTCTTCTTTCGGTATTATGGAACGGTAACTGATGGGGTAGGGCCCGGCAACCTTGGCTTCTACATTACCTTCATTTTTGACGAATCCTTCTTCAGTGATATAACGCTGTACATGGTGGGAATCCATTCCGTAGGCCGCCAATCCGACCGGATCATCAACGACTTTCAAGCCCTCACAATGATGTTGGGTCATCACCAGGCCACTGACCATTCTACGTGCCTCTCTGACGTATAACTGCTGCTGCCAACCGTCCTCCCTTTCGAATTCATCTTTACTGGTACCCCAACGGGAGACTTCCTCCCGGATATGCTTTGGCATCCTTGGATGATAGGCCAGCGTCCACATCAATCCCTTCTGGTAATTGCGGTGGGCCTCACGGATGTCTTCACGTTCCTCATAGGATGCTTCGGGATAGGCATAATTTTGTCCGATAAAATCCGTGCTGAAACCCGTTCGGTTATTGGTATCCGTCTTACGGTTGGGCATTTTTGAATTGATCCAGGGAAATCCATTTTCTCCGGCCTCATAATTCCTTAGAAGAAGTTCATAGTCGAGTTCGTCATAGTTTCCCGGTTTTTCAAATGGTATCCGGTTATCCGGATGATCTGTAAGGCACATCCGGAAACAATAAGCCTGGATGCGATGATCTCCTTCGCCCGCTTCACCAGGTCCGGCCGTATCGATAAAGGGTAATACCCCACTGTTTCTGTCCCCTCTGACAATATAGGGATCAACACCATCGACGAAATTATGATGTATGCCATTCCTGGATAATGTACCGGTCAGGGTAAAACTGGTGTCATTGGCCTGCACGCCGTTCAGGTTCTCCCCATACAGATCATTGGATTCCCGTCCGGTCGTATAGCTGATCCCGGCAGTGGCCATTAGGTCCCCTTCATAGGTAGCATCGATGAAGATCCTGCCTGTATATTTTTCTCCGGATTCCATGGTAATTGAAAGGATCCGGCCGTCTTCCTTCTTCACACCGGTTTCCCGGTTTATCCGCTGCTGATAGACCAGGTTAATATTTTCCTCAACGATCATATTTTGGTAGACCTTCAGTGCCGCCGAAGGCTCAAAGGTCCACATGGCATCCTCGCCCTCCAGGGTACGGGTCTGGCCCCCGTCACGGTACTCGCCGGCTTCCTGCCATTTCCAGTTCTCCGGCTTTTCATAATAAGCTTTGATATTCCGGTAAAACTCCCGGGCAATCCCGCCGATCGCCTGCTTATTGCCTATGTCGGTCTGCCCCAGTCCTCCCGTGGTCAGCCCACCGATCCGGGAAGATGGTTCGATCAGGACTACCGATTTACCCATTCTGGAAACCTGTAATGCCGCGGCTACCCCGGCTGATGTGCCCCCATAAATCACTACATCGAATTCGTTTACCATACCTGGCCCCTGGCTTTTCTGACATCCTGCCAGACAAAGCCATAATACCAGGATCATTATTTTTTTAAGCATATTTATGTATTTTAATTAAATATATAGCAATTCTGCATATAATATCTTTAATTATTTCATTATGAAATACACCTCAATCCATATAAAACATTTCCTGCAACCCGACCTCTACCGGCGCATGATCAGGGTGGGTTTCCATTATGCCGGCCATATGATCCCACCATTTCCTCATGACTGGATCCTCTGGAAGTGATTTAAGTTTTTCGGGATCTTCTACTTTCTGTACGGCAAACAGGTTGTTCGTTTCAGGGTCAAGATAAATAGCATAATCGGAGATTCCGGCATCTTTTAAAAGTTTCCGGAGTTCCGGCCAGATCCTGTCATGCCTGTCCTTGTATTCCTGTTCACATCCGGCCTTGAGTTTCATTTTAAACGCGCGACGCATCATGAGTTACCGGCTTAAATTCCTTCGTCTTGATTGAAGACCATTTTTATTTTTTCTTCTGACGTACCCGCTCATATTCCTTATTTTCCGCCTTGTCTCCCCAGCGGTCGATCACGGCTTCCAGGGCTTCATCCGTTTCAGGAAACCGGCCCTTGTCATCCGTTTCGAGGATCCACCGGTAGAGGATATCCCGGTGGTTGGCCAGTTGCATGGCATGTTCCCTTTTCCAGGAATGCACCAGGTTGTTCGTTTCATGAGGATCTTCCCAGAGATCATAAAGTTCCTCTGCTGGTCTCACCTCACCAGCAAAGCGGGCCTGCACCTCACTTAGCCTGCCTTCCTTGTACATGCTTCGGAGCAACTCGATGGAATCCCATCCATCACGATACTGAGGCTGGAGGTAGGGTTTGTCATTCATAAAATTCCGGATATACTTATACCTGCCGGTCACCACTGCCCGTATCCGGTCAATGGTATAATCACAGCGGTCTCGGGCCGCGATCACATAATCCCGATGGAAGTCTTCAGTAAACATGTCCATGCCATGCATATGGTCCGGAATACCGATACCGGCCAGTGCAAGCGTTGTGCCACTGATATCGATCCCACTCACCAGGTCATCACGTACCTGGTTGACCGGAATACCCGGACCGGCGATGATCAGGGGCACCCGGATCCCACCTTCATAGAGGAATTGCTTATGTCGGGGGAGCCTCATGCCGTGGTCGGAGAAAAAGAAGATCACTGTATTTTCATACAGGCCATCTTCTTTCAGCCGTTTCACGATATTACCCAGGATATCATCCAGCTTCAGTATGGTATTATAGTGATGGGCGATCTCTTTACGGAAGACTTCATGATCAGGATAATAGGGCATTACTTCCACCTGGTCGGGTGTAACGATCGCTGGCGGATCATGGTATTTCCCTCCCGTCAGTTGGATCTGCCCGAAAAAGGGCTGATCTTCCCTTTTTCTCCCTGTCCATTCGCTGCCATCATGGGCTCCTTTGAAACCATTCTCCCCTTTATGATCGTAGAGGTCCTCATCCGAGAAAATGAAATTATAATGATCCTTGCCTTCATTAAAAGTAAAATATCCGGCCGCTTTGAAGATCTCCGGCAGGGTCCTGACCCCCAAATGATTGGGGTCCCAAACCTCCATTTCATTCCCCCGCCACATACTGAAGGAGCTGTAATGCTCATGGGCGCCGATCGAGGTCTGGTACATGCCGGTGATCAGGGCCGACCGGGTAGGCGAACAGACACCGGACGGCATATAGGCACGCTCGAACAGGACGCCTTCCGAAGCCAGTCTGTCAATATTCGGTGTTTTTACTACTTCATCCCCGTAACAGCTCATCCAGGGATTGGTATCTTCGATATAGATCCAGAGGATATTGGGCTGCTCCAGGCTCATCCGGGGCGTAGGTGTATGCAGGTTCTGCGTCAATACATTGGAGCTTAAAACCAACAATAGTATGATGGAAAGGCCGCAGGACCGAACAAAAAACCCCATAAGTTGAATTCTCCTTCTGTTTAATCGTTTCATAGGGATAATTATTACTTGTTCTTTTAAAAATATGATTTCCTGTTCCGGTGAATCCTTAATTAAAACGGTACTAAAAATCAGTATCCGTTTCCTTTAAATCCAGTTCTTTGATCCAGATATTCCGGTACAGGACATCATGGCCTTCAGCCTGAAGTTTGATCCCACCCGGAGTATCGGTGATACCTTTTCCGCCATCATTTCCACCATCAATACCGGAATTGGGTCCTCCCCAGACCTGGTTGATGGTCTGGTTCACATGAACCTTCTCTCCGTTGAAATAGAGCGTGACCATGGCCGGTTCCACCCTCTCGCCGTTTTCAA
>CAZYDB010000109.1:0-9247 GCA_964645995.1 uncultured Roseivirgaceae bacterium | reverse complement strand
AAAACGGGCCGCCCGGAAGGTGATGTCATAGGCATTCCATTTTCCTATTCCTTTATAGGCATGATAAGGAGAAGGGGTTTCATTGATGACCGCTCCAAGGCCATGTTTCGAAGAATCGCCATCGAGAATTTGGATCTCATAGCGATTCTGCAAGTATACTCCGCTGTTACCGCCGGCATTGGGGATCAGGAATTCCAGATGTAACCTGAAATCCCGGTATTTCTTTTTTGTGACGATATCCGCCGCGCCATACAAGCCACCGGCCGCAGCCGGATCTCCACTGCTGACTACCGTGCCGTCATCCATGGGATCATCGACTATTTCCCACTTGATTGGCATTTCGGAAGAAAATCTGGGACCCTCCCAGTACTCCCATTTCTCGTGCAACATTTGTTCAGATCCATCAAACAGGATCTCCGCATCGGCAGGCGCCTTGGCTCCCACATCCACCCGTGGTCCGGAACAGGCAGATAATATCATAATGGCAGATATGAGGGTCAGGAAAATCAGATGTATTCTTTTCATGGTTAGTAAAGTATAAGGTTAAAAAAATCAATTTAATTCATAAAAATTACAAGTTAATCAATCCCGGTAAAAATCGTATAAAAATTGACATTAATAAGCTCCAACACAATACCGGACAGGCAATAAACAAGTTGAAGCAGAAACCCGGGTAATCAGGTATCTCCAACGAATTAAAAGACTCATGATCGGGTTTTTATTCAACAAAATTTTCTCTGGCATAGGAAGTAAAAGGTTCCAGATGAGGCGCAGCTTTTTCAAGGTCCATAATAAAAAATCCATAACCCACACCGGCCTCATCACCACTTTTACCGATCTGGAAGCAGAGGTATCTGCCGTCGTCCGATACCACACCCTGTGAGGCCTTATACCCTTCAAATTCAGTAAAATACGTGAGTCGCTGCATCTCCCCCGATCCGTCTAGCTTCAGTTTATAAAGGTCGATCAACGGCCAGGCCGACTCAAGGCTGGAGCCATGTTCCACACAGGTATGTTTACCATCGGGAAAGACCCCCTCGGGTTCATCGTAATAATCAGGCGATCGGGTCAGGTTCTCAAACTCACCGGTCTCCGTATTGATTAGATAGGTATCCGTGTTTCTCCCGTCGTTGATCTGGTAAACCGAAAAAGTCATTTCGATGTCGTCATCAGGCACAAAGGACTGGGTTTCAAGGCTGGAGCCTCCCAGTGGAAAGTTCATTTGCTTTGAATCAAAGACCATTTTTTGATTGACTGCCCTGGGCAATCCTTGTTCATATTGGATCTTTGCAATGAAGAGTTGAGCCCTGTTATTACCGAGTTCCGGGCGCTGCCTGTCCCGTACCGCCCAACCGATCTTCAGGCCTTGACGGGAAACGGCAGGCCGTTCGGCACAAATGATATCCAGAGGTACCGGTTTCTTTGTGCCTTCTCCATCCATGATGGAGAGCCAGCAATGGTCCCGGGCATAGTTCCGGGATCCCGGATCAGTGGGATCAAAAGGCACAATGGGTCCTGATAATAAAATATCCCCATTGACCAGGTACATGGCCCTGGTGAAGCCGTAGTGGTTGAAATGCCTGGTTTTCGGAGAGATAATCCCGGTCTCCAGTTCCAGTTCATACACCTCGCCCATTGGCTTGGAAACAAAAAGGATCTTTTTATTGTCGCGTGACCAATCGGGACGTTCGCCGAAGCCGCTAACCATTTTTATATAGGAAGGAAGATTATCGGCCGGATTTCCTTTTTTCAAAGCACTTTCTTCCTTATCAGTTCTTTGTGCTGAAATGACCGTTGATAAAAGTATAAAAACAAATAATAATGCTATCGTTCTGGATTCCATACATTTTGATTTTTCATCAAGTCAAACCTGATCACCGTATTCCGCTGGTCCGGCAATTGAACATGCCGAATACACTATATCATTTTAATATTTTTAAACCTATACTATCGGGGCCCATCCCGGTTCATATTCCCTTCCCCACATCAACATGGCAGCACCATCACCCATGATCTTGCCAGACCTCGAATCAATATTCAGTATCCGGCCGGTTTTCTGAGCTATATTACCGAGATGACAGATGGTTGTTGAGGTGACACCTTGTTCTATCGGAGCATTTAACTTTTCACCGTTTCGGATCGCATTGAGAAAGTTGGCCATATGATAATCATCAAGGCCTCCGGCACCTATTGTATTTAATGTGGCACTGGTTTCCGACTCCTCCTTGCGTTGAATTATCTTACCATCCAAATCGAACATGACATAGCCATTCCTGTCAATCAGCGCTGTACCTTCTGTGCCATGGATAGTTGAACCCCTGCCCCTGTCATAATACTGAAACGGATTACAACTCTTACCTTCCCATGTCATCATTTTGTTGCCGGGAAATTCATAACTGACAAGCTGTGTGTCATAAAACTCCCAGTCATCATCATAATGAAACCGGCCTCCTGAAGAACTGACTTTTACAGGGTAGTCAACGCCCAATGCCCACCGGCAGATATCCAGCTCATGAAGACCGTTATTGTTGACCTCACCCGTGCCCCAATCCCAGAACCAGTGCCAGTTGTAATGAACCCAAATATTCTGGTAATCTCTTCTCGGTGCTGGTCCCTGCCACAGATCCCATTTCAACCATTCCGGGACCGGTATTTTCTGTCCTGTTCCAATCGGACCTCTCCTATTGCTATACCACGCTTTCCCGAAATACACTTCCCCGATAATTCCTTTATGGATCTCTTTGACAGCCTCTATCGAGGTTGGGGCAGATCGTTGCTGTGTACCTAACTGGATCACCTTACCGGTATTCTTCTGTGTTTCTATCAGCCATTCACCTTCCTGTGGATTATGACTGGCAGGTTTTTCCAAATAAACGTGTTTACCTGCCTGAGCGGCCATGATCGCCATGGGGGCATGCCAGTGGTCCGGTGAGGCAATGGCTACCACATCGATATCTGGTTGCTCCATAAGCTTCCGTACATCATCGATCGTTTCCGGCATTCCTCCATTATTCTCCTTTGCTATTTTTTTAGCATCAGCATATACCCTGGAATCCACATCACATAAATATCCGACAGAAGTATTCTCTGCTTTTAAAGCTGCATTAAGAAGTGCTTTCCCCCTCCCATGTAACCCGATAACAGCAAAATTGATACGATCGTTGGCGCCCCGGATGCGTGAATAACTTTTTGCATTGAGTGAATAAGGCGCCAGCACAATACCTGTTCCGCCAACCAGTGTTTTCCGGATAAAATCCCGTCTTGTATCTTTTGATCTCATAATAATATAATTTTGTTATCCGCCTCTTAGTTTTAATTAATTATCATTCTAAAAAAGTATTATTTACCTATTGCCTGTTTAAATAGAAATTGATTCTAAAAATAAAAAGATTTCATGCAATACCCTTTTAATTTGAACAATAAATCACAAGGATTGAATTTTAAATAAACCAGGGAATTTAACTTAACCCCGGTTATCCATGAACCATTCTCAAAACAATCCGTCTTTACAATTTAAAATATTTATTATCACGTAGTTATGCAACGGGGTTAACAAGGATATTCTGTCGTATGCCGGTCACTAAAAAGTAAATTTTTATGGTATTTGATCCTTATTAATCCGAATCTCCTTTGAAAACGGGCCTTGCGTGTGAATAACCCGGGGTAAACCGAGTTTTAAACCATTTAACTTGACATTCTCATTAAAATTCAGTACTAGTAAATAAATAGGAGGTAATAATAAAGGGAGAACTTAATATGCTAAAACAATCAAGAAATTCGGATTCTTATACCCAAACGGTCAACAAGGTTATCGAGAACATTAAAAAAATGGGTTTTTCAGATATTCGTGCTGATATTGATCAATATGAAAGTCCGCCGAGGCTGATCAGCAAATCAAAAGAAATTGAATTTGCTCCTGATGTTATGGCCAGGAAACATGAAAGCAAAGGATATTTTGAAATATCGAAAAAGGATAGTAATATCAATGAACTTATCAATAAATGGACTGCCTTATCGCGACTTGCAACCATTAAAAATGGTATTTTCCAGATCTATGTTCCCCATGGGCATATGAAATTCACCCGTGAATTGCTGAAAACACACCGGATAGAAGCTGATATACGAAAGCTTTAAACCGGAAAAGAGTTCCTGAATCTGGTACAGGAAAATCCAGGCTCAATTCACGTCCTCCTGACAGTATAATTAAAAGACTATGATCTTAAGGAATTCCCATGAATAAAACCAGATCCAAATCCATTGAACAAATTGGGCGCAAATGGGGCCTGATAACTTTTATCCTCTTATCCGCCTATTTTCTGATCATGAATCTGGCAGGTCTGGTCCATGTGATAGAATTGCGTTTCCTTAATGCTTTTATCATGCTTTTCGGTGTGTATAAATCCATAGATATTTATAAAAGAAGAAATGATAAGTTCAGGTATTTTACAGGACTTGCAGTAGGCACCTACACGGCTATGGTGTCCTCAGTTCTGTTCACGGCCCTTGGCCTGTTGTATGTTCTGGTATTTGACCCTGCCTTCATGATTGAATTTAAGCAAACAGAACCCCTGAGTCTTTTTATTAACAAATATCTTGCTGTTTTTCAGATCTTTGTTGAAGGCACTATCTCGGGATTCGTCTTCAGTTTTATCATTATGCAATGGAAGAAAGAACCCAGGGTAGTCGCTGAAGAATAGATCTGCCTCTCCTTTTTTATATCTTATTCTCTTTATCATCTGCCGGTCAAATGAGATCTTACTTCCTTTTCCCATGTAAGACAAACCAATCCGGGGTCTTCAAGGCATTCCTTGTCAGCTTTTACCAAGGGATTTCCTGTTACGGATATGGTGATCGATAACCATAAAGACGGGTCCTACGAGGAAGAGCGCATAAAAGGGTGCATATATGAATTCATTCAGCCTGAGCACAAATTCCACCAGGGCTATGAGGAAGGCGACCAGGATCTGTCCTTTCCTGTTTTTTACCGTGGTGGCGGGATCGGTAATCATGAAAAATATGAATAACTGATACATTGGCCCGGTGAGAGGGGCCAATTCTGTCAGAAAAGGATCACCGGTGATGATACTCCTGAAAAATGCGAAAACAATAAAACTCAAAACATAGGTAATGGTTATATGATATCGTTTAGCACGGTAAACAATAACAAGCCCGAGCATCCAGATCACCATCATTGGCCAGATATTATTCCCCCACTGAATACTTAAGCCAGCCACGCTGAAAGGAGCCACAAAAAGCATCCATGAAATCCCGAAATTTGAAGGATTCCAGATATGACGTCCTTTATACCGGAGGACGTATTTGGAGGCAATAGAAAGAAATGCAGTGATAATATAGGGCCAGTACAAATGTGACCGGATCAGGATGCTGACACTAATACCCGATATATAAGCACTGGAAAGGTTTTTTGTTTTGCCAAGCAAAAACCGGGATAAGACCAGTTCTGTGACCAGGCTGGCTGACAAGGTCAATAACACTCTTGAAAACCCTTCCAGTATTCCAAAGGAGAGATGGCCTATCAATAAAATCAGCGTAATAAAAACAGGGGGTACATACCTGAAATCTATCTTGTTATACCATTCCGGCTTCTGACCATATGATGCCAGTGCCTTTCCTTTTTTTAAAAGTATTTCAACCTTGCTCATATCTCTTCCCTGATTAAATGCATTATCCGGGTTTCGGGGTTTTTGACCTCCTGTTGTTTGCCGGAAGGCCAGTTTATTACCACTTTATCAACGACAGCAGCGGCCCCCAATCCAAAATGAAGTGGCCTTTGATTCTGAGAACAGAATCCTGTGCCCCCGGTAACCACCTGTTTCTGGAGCTTTCCCTCCCAGTATAAAACCACGGCAGCGCCAATAGCGCTGCGGTTACTTTCTGATCCTTCCAGCTTAAAGGATATCCAGTTGTTTTCAGGTACTACTTTGTTTTTATAGAGAACCAATTGATCATTCTGATTGGCAACAAGGATATCAAGAACGCCACGGTTCCACAGGTCGGCCATAGCAACTGACCGGCTATCGAAAGTATGGAGGTCGCCTACAATATCCGATGCTTCAAGATAAAAACCTGCGCCGTCGTTTAACCAGACCTTGTTACGCTGATAACCCGACTGACTCCGGCCTTTCATATCCGGCCAGTTGGAGGCATCGGATATTATCGATTTATTGCCTCCCGTCACCTTAGAATAATCATACCAGTAAGTAGTACCCTTCTGGGCCGATATGAAACCGTTTGCCACATAGAGGTCCAGAGAACCATCATTATTGAGATCACCAAATTGAGCCCCGTAACTCCATCCTCCCCATTCAATGCCACGTTGTCTGGCCTTGTTGGAGAAGGTTATTTTATCATTGCTTTCGTTTTTCATCCATAAATTATTGCCTTGCAACAGAATACCTTCCTGAGTTATGTTGGTAATATAAATACCCAGGTTACCCTGGTTAAGAATGTCGCCAAAGGATACGTTCATACCGCTTTTGGGCGCAAAACCCATTCCAGCCGATTCCCCTGCCTCCTGAAATAATTTACCACCCTCATTGATATAAAACTCATCCACACCATAATCATTGGCAATAACCAGGTCGGGGAATCCTGATCCATTAAGATCCGCTGCACCCGCGGCTAATGTCCATTTGGTGCTGGTCAGCCCCACCTGGGAGGCAACATCCAGAAATGAGCCGTCTCCCCTGTTCTCAAACAGATAATTCCTTCCACCATTTTCGGCATATTCAAAGCTCTCAGGCATGATCCTGGTAGTCTGAAGTTCCCAGAGATTAATATCCTCCGGATAATACCCGCCAAGGAAGATGTCCAGCAAACCATCTGCATTATAATCAAACCATATCGCGGTATTGGCGTTCACCCATTCCGGAAATCCGGCAGTAGCGGTAAGGGGCACTAAATTCTGCCCTTTCTCATTTCTGTAAAGTACCGGCTTGCCCCATTTATACAAAAAAAGGTCTTCATATCCATCATTATCATAGTCACCCCACACAGCACCCATAGATACCCCGGTGCCCGGCTTGTTCACATCATCAACACCCATTTCATGCGCTATATCCCTGAATGTGCCATCTTTCTGGTTAAGAAACAGGGGATTTTTCGAATGAATGCCGCTATTGGTTACATAAAAATCATTCCACCCGTCCACGTTAAAGTCAACCACAGTAACAGAAGCGCCCATGGATGCTATCTGAGGTAAAATATGGTCCAGTTGTGGATCCAGCCTGGGTGACTGGTGTTTGAAAGTGACGCCCGCTTCATCCGTAACATCCTGGAGAAAAAAACCGAATTGAGTTAATGAAAAAGCTTCAGGATGTATATTTTCAGCCGATACCCTGTTACCGGTATTTTCCTTCATTAATAACGGAAAAACCATTATTCCTCCGAAAAACACGTACAATACTAATTTTTTCCAGAAATACATTCCCTGAATAGATTACTTTTAATAGACTTTTTTACTACAAAAAACCCCTAATTTAAGGAATAGATAATATTCTATAAACTTATCTGAAGAAAATATTTCACTATGATGCAGTGAAATTCTTATGAGTGATCGACGTGTCCAGGATATTTTGCATCAAAAAAGAATTGATTAAAATATACTGTAGAAATACCCGCATATTGTTCCTGCTACAATGCCAGGATTGGTGCGCATCCCTGGTGCTTTTGAAAAAATCAGACTATTTCCTGCAAAGGTAAATCAGCAGATCGATCACCTGGTCATGGGTGCGGGCAACGGCCTGGGCAGCCTGGTCCACTTCCTTGAGCGCATGATCGAATTCCTCAGGATGCAGTATAATCAATGATTTCCCCAAAGCGGCAGCATAACCGGCATCAAAGGCCGCATTCCACTGTTTGTACTGTTCTCCAAATTTAACGATCACTATATCTGCCTGTTTGACAGCCTTTCTTATCCTGATGCTGTTGATACCTGCAGATCTTTGATCAGCCCAGAACTTTTTTTCTTCCTTTCCAAGAATGTTGGCACCACAATGGTCACTCAGATTATGATCAGTTTCAGGGTATTCAAACGAAACCGGCATGTTTGCCTTTTCAAAAGCAGCGATTATTTCCTTCCTCCAGTTGGAATGAATTTCCCCGGCTAAATAAACATTATATTTCATTGTTTTATCATTTTATGGTGCAATCATCAGATCATTCTTCTTCAATGTTTTCGTTTTCCCTGACTTTCCTTGTTAATTGTTCCTCCACAAGGGGAAGATCATTCTGAATAATACCCCATACCATGTTTAACCCGATTTCAGCTTCCAGGTTAAACCGTGCATTTCGCATTGCATTCAATGTTTCAGCCATTTCCCGGTCATCCTCATATTCATTGGTGATATCCATAATCTCCCGTGAAGCTTCTCCTATTTCCTGCAGTTGAGAAAAAATCATTTCTTTTAAAAGTTCGTTTTTACGGAAATCCTCATAATTTATATCCTTCGTCTCATCTAATATCTGATGAATCAGATGAAGAATATTCGTATGATGTATTCGTATTTCTTCGGTCCACATAGTATTTTCATATTTGTCCGGAATGCATAGATCAAATATTATCCCAAAAATCAGAACACCCTGGTTTTCTTTGCCTATCAGGAATAAATCAATTAATTACCAATTTTACTCGATCACGGATGTGGAAAAAAGGTATTTATTGTGCAAAAAATTGCGCATTTATCATGGCACTGTCTCACAGATACTATTATTATGTCGAAGAATTCAATAAATTTTTTCTGCCTGGCTGGTCGCCGGCTGTTAAAATCTTTAACAGTGCAAATGAGAAATCACAGGGTATGCTCACACCCACACTCTGTGTCCTCATTTCCCCGTTAACCCAGGTTCCCTTTTGAAAGAGAAAGTCAGGGTGATTGGATTTGCATTACGGCAGTTACGATAAAGTGATTTTTGTGGTGAGTAACTCGGGATGAAAAAGATAAGGCTGCAAAAAATCTGCAGCCTTATTCTGATCGAAATTTATAAAATCCTTTACGTTTGAATTATGGGGTAAAATTATTTCCGCTTGGATTATTGGTAAAGGTATTGTTTGCCCCGGCGCTATCAAAATCATTGGTAATACCTTTTGAGTAAATACCATACCCACCACTGTTACTTATCGTTGAATTGGTTATAGTCATCCTCGCATCCGTGTTCACGCCAACATTAGCTTTAAAATCTGAACCGGAAAAATTATGTTCCGAATTCCCTCCATAGGATACCGTGA
>CAZYDB010000108.1:12122-13490 GCA_964645995.1 uncultured Roseivirgaceae bacterium | reverse complement strand
TCGCCTTCTTTCTCTCCATATACGACCGGGATCACCTCTTTCAGCTTTTCCCGGTCTTCATCATAATATTTAACCAATGACTCTCTGGGCCAGCCTCTGTAATACTTTTTTTTATCAACGAGAATATCCTGACCGTCATATTGAACCCAACGGCCATGTTTGGCTCCTATGTAATAAATGCCCTCTTCAAGGACCTGCTCTTCCCGGATCCTTTTATAGGGGCCGTGAAGGATACGCCCGTATTTTTTATCGATATTGCCGCTATTCCGAATTCTTTTTCTTCTGAAATCAAACCAGTGGATCTCCGGAACATAAGGATCAGGTTCGACCCAGTCTTTGAGATAATGGAATATCTCAACGGTTACATTATCACCATATCCTGACCGCGTAAATCCTTTTTTAGTTTTATAACCATAGAAGACATTCTTTTTCATCTTCTTCTTTTTCTTTTTTTTCCTGGCTTCTTCCTCTTCTTCCTCCAGGTCAAGGGTGAGCGGCTGCGATCGCTCGATGATAAATTCGATATCCTCTTCATCATTCAAGTCCTGTGCATAAGTCCAGACCGGTAGGCTTATGACAGATAGCAATATGAAATAGATATACTTTTTCATCATCGCTCCAAGAACGTAAAAGACATCAAATTATTATTCCTTATAACTCCTTTTACAGCAGCATTTGTAAGGGGATCACACAATTTTTATATGCCTGTTTAAGAGTTTAAAGATCATGATTTCCTGTCAAAATGCAATATCGTTGATTCAATAATTTCACAGCATTCCAGCAATTGATCTTCTCTCATGACCAGGGGCGGTGCAAAACGGATGATATTACCATGAGTCGGCTTAGCCAGCAATCCGTTTTCCTTCAACTGAAGGCATATGTTCCAGGCCGTTTCGCTCTCTGGGGAATCATTTATTTCAAGTGCATTCATTAATCCTTTTCCCCTTACTTCCTTAAGCAGTTCTGACTTCTCAACAAGTTTTTTCATTTTTTCTCTGAATACTTTCCCCAATTTTCGGGCATTCTGGGTCATTTTTTCCTTTCTGAGTACCTCGAGCGCGGCGATAGCGATCTCGCTGCCCAGGGGGTTGCCACCGTAAGTGGAGCCATGCTGCCCGGGTTTCATGACCGACATGATCTCATTGTCCGCCAGTACAGCCGAAACCGGGTACATCCCTCCGGACAACGCCTTGCCCAGGATGAGTATATCAGGCTTGAGATACGTATCCTGCCTTTCACAATGACCTTCGCAGGTACAATCTCCACACATGGCCAGCAGACTGCCCGTCCGGCTCAACCCGGTCTGGATCTCATCGGCCAGGAAAAGTACATTATTTTTCTTGCATAGATCGTAAGCTTTTGGGATAT
>CAZYDB010000108.1:356-12112 GCA_964645995.1 uncultured Roseivirgaceae bacterium | reverse complement strand
TGGGATATAGCCGTCCTCCGGCGTGATCACCCCGGCTTCCCCCTGGATAGGCTCGACAAGAAAGCCTGCAACATTTTTTCCGGTGATCTCCTTTTCAAGCGCTTCAGGATCATTATACGGGATCCTGATAAAGCCCGGTGTGTAAGGCCCGTAATTCCTGTTGGCGAGGGGATCGTTTGAGAAGGAAATGATCGTAGTAGTACGGCCATGAAAATTGTTTTCGCAGACGATTATCTTAGCCTCGTTATCGGGAAGGCCTCTCACCTCATAAGCCCATTTTCTGCAGATCTTAATGGCAGTCTCCACGGCTTCCGCACCGGTATTCATAGGCAATACCTTGTCAAAGCCAAAGTATTTGGTAATATATTCCTCGTATTTTCCAAGTACGTCATTATAAAAGGCCCTTGAAGTTAAGGTGAGTTTTCCGGCCTGCCTGATGGCCGTTTCTACGATCTCCGGATGACAATGGCCCTGGTTGACCGCACTGTATGCAGAAAGGAAATCATAATACTGTTTGCCTTCAACATCCCAGACATACACGCCCTCCCCCCTGGCTATAACCACCGGAACAGGATGATAATTATGTGCACCGTATACATCTTCTTTCTTGATCGCATCAAGACTTTTTGCTCTTTCTTCAGCCATCTCCTTGTTTGGGTTAAGTTTACAGGATCCCTGTGTATGCAGCCAAAGGTATTAAATATGGACTTATTAAAAGAATAATTACCTTTGCATTTTGTTGGCCAGTAATTACTTTTTTTACCCCGCTGTTATTTTATTCCCAGGCAATAAAAAAGCCGTTTTCTTTTTTGCTTTTTTTTGATTTTAAAATAAAAAGCATCATCTTTGCAGACCAATTTGAAAGCAAACATCTACGAAAATGTCTAAAGTTTGTCAGGTATCAGGAAAAAGACCCAGGGTTGGAAACCATGTTTCGCACTCTAACATCAAGACGAAGCGTAAATTTTATCCCAACCTGCAGAAGAAGAAATTTTATATTCCTGAAGAGGATCGGTGGGTAACGCTGAAAGTGTCTGCTTCTGTTCTCAGGACTATCAATAAAAACGGATTGTCTGCGGTTTTAAAAAAGGCTGCCAGGAATGGCACCCTTGTAATGAAATAAAATATTAAGGATCATGGCTAAAAAAGGAAACAGGGTTCAGGTTATATTAGAGTGTACTGAGCACAAGAATTCCGGTCAGCCGGGAACTTCCAGGTATATTACTACCAAAAACAGGAAAAATACGCCCGAAAGACTTGAATTGAAAAAATATAATCCTATCCTGAAAAAATATACTGTTCACAAAGAAATTAAGTAATTATGGCAAAGAAAGTTGTTGCTACACTTAGGAAGGGGAAAGACTTTGCAAAAGTCATCAGGACCATAAAATCCCCAAAGACCGGCGCTTACACTTTTAAAGAGGAAATGGTGCCGGTAGATATGGTTAAGCAGACGCTTGAATCTGATAAGTAAAAATATTGTTCAAATATCATGAACATTGAAGTCCCATGCTATGGGACTTTTTTATTATTTTTAGAGATTAATACAAACTCAAATGGCTCTATTCAACTTTCTTTCAAAAGATAAAAAGGAATCGCTCGACAAGGGACTTGAAAAGACCAAGGAAAGTTTTTTGCATAAACTAGGGAAAGCGGTTGCGGGCAAATCCAGTGTTGATGATGAAGTTCTTGATGAGTTGGAAGAAGTGCTGATCACCTCTGATGTGGGTGTTGATACTACGATAAAGATCATCCGGCGTATTGAAGAGCGTGTTGCCAGGGATAAATACCTTAATGTTGACGAGCTTAATATTATCCTGAAGGAAGAAATTGCGGCTCTTCTGTCTGAAAACCGAACCGAGGACGTTACTGATTTTGTAGTCCCTGAGGGTGAAAGGCCCTATGTAATACTGGTTGTCGGTGTTAATGGTGTTGGCAAAACCACTACCATCGGCAAACTTGCAGCTCAGTTAAAAAAACGGGGCATGCATGTGATTTTGGGTGCTGCCGATACCTTCCGTGCTGCTGCGGTGGATCAATTGCTCTTATGGGGGGAACGGGTAGGTGTGGAAGTGGTCTCCCATGGGATGAATACAGATCCGGGATCAGTAGCCTTTGATGCCGTGAAAAAAGGCGTTGAAGAGCATGCCGATGTGGTGATCATCGATACCGCCGGGCGTCTTCATACCAAGGTTAACCTTATGAATGAGCTTGCCAAAATTAAAAGGGTCATTCAGAAATTTATTATGGAAGCACCACAGGAAGTACTGCTGGTCCTTGACGGAAGCACCGGACAGAATGCCTTCATCCAGGCCCGGGAATTTACCAGGGCCACGGAAGTGACCTCTTTGGCGATCACCAAACTGGATGGTACGGCAAAAGGAGGTGTGGTAATAGGTATCTCGGATGAATTCAAAATACCGGTAAAGTATATTGGTGTTGGTGAAAAGATCGATGACCTGCAGGTTTTTAATAAGTTAGCTTTTGTCGATTCCCTTTTTAGCCAATAAAGGCTCACTCTTTTTTTTCCGCTATTTTATTTTCCAGTTCCGTTACTTTTCTTTTACGGACAGGCAAACTGTAAAATATCTGGTAGTTCAAGCCCCACATGGTGTCATTGACGCCTTTGCCATAGGCCGGTATCCAGTAATTACCAAATGAGGAAGGTAGTGATGAAGTAGATTTCAGGAATTTGAAACGTCCCGTCCATCCCAAAAAAATTCTGTCCCATACTTTTACTTTCATGCCCAGGACCATTTCAAACCACCGGCTGTTCCGTTTGATGGCTGTAATGTCTTCCTGGAAATCACCGTAAAACGGATCAGAATAATAATAATTGAAATTTTCAGTATAATCCGAGGCTACATATCTCATCCCCAGGTAAATGGTATTTTCATCAGGGGTGATTTTCAGCAGGTTATAATCCAGGCCTGCCCTGTAATAGGATCCTGAATTGTTATAGTTGAATGATTCATCGATCAAATCATAATCAGACAGGCCAAAGTCGGCAGTCAGAAGAAAACGGTAAAAATCGATGTCCGCATTTAATTCATACAGGCTTCGGTTTTCCTTAAGAAGACTTAATCCTGCATAGGAAAGATCCGTTCCCAATTTAACCTGTGTTGGAACATATTTCATCCATTGCGCCTGAGCCATAAACGGCAGGAGAAGAAACAGGACTGTTTCAGTGATATATTTCAATATTGGTCTCATTTAACAGGCTGAGATCATTTTCAAGAGATAAGGCATGCTCAAAGGTGGTGGAAAGTATTCTGATATTGTTAAATTTTAATTCGAAACCGCAGGTTTCAGAAATCAGCTTCTGTCTTCTGTCATATCCGACTGTGATGGAGTCAATAGAGTTATCCGGATTACCGAAAAGAAAGGTAGTACTCGTTTCAGAGGTATTGACAGGGACAATACAGGTGCTGAAAGTGGTATCACTATAAAACACAAATTCAGAATCCGTAGAGGCGATAAAGCTGAATGACTTACTTTTCGGGTTACTGGCAGAATCGAGGAACTGGATTCTGACAGTATTGGTTCCAAAAGTGATGCAGTCCGTGTTATCACAGGATAAAATCCCAATGGGAAAAATTACTGAAATGTATACTAATAATCTGGCTGTTTTTTTCAATGGCCCGGCTCTGAGTTATTTTACCAAAAATATTTAATTAATCGGTATTATTCATAATAATGGCGGTAATTCAGTACCGGGTCTTTATATCCGTTAAATTGACATGGCAGAGTTGCCGTCCATGGGAATGGAGTGGCTTTAATTGATTACTTTTGTCAACTGATATATAACCAGGCACACTGCGTGAAAACAAAAGGAGTTAAAGACAATAAAGTTAATGTAGTCACCCTCGGATGTTCTAAGAATCTGGTCGATTCTGAAGTGCTGATCACCCAGCTCCATGGTAACCGGATCCAGGCGTATCACGAACGCGATGATATTCATCCCGATGTTGTGATCATAAATACCTGTGGTTTTATTGACCGGGCCAAGCAGGAATCTATCGATACCATACTCCGTTTTGCAGAAGCCCGTGAAAAAGGATTTATCAGCAAATTATATGTTACGGGATGCCTATCGCAGCGGTATAAAGAAGATCTTGAAAAGGAAATACCTCAGGTAGATGCCTTCTTCGGCACCCGGGATCTTCCTGCATTGCTTAAGCGCTTCAAGGCGGATTACAGGCATGAACTGATCGGCGAAAGGAAAATCTCCACGGCATCGCATTATGCATATATGAAGATATCGGAAGGCTGTGACCGCCCCTGTTCTTTCTGCGCCATACCGCTTATGCGCGGTGGACACCGGTCAAGGCCGATAGAAGAACTGGTTAATGAAGCAGTCAACCTGGCTCGTCAGGGCGTCAGGGAACTGCTTCTTATTGCCCAGGATTCAACTTATTACGGGCTTGACCTGTACGGGTCGAGAAAACTTGCCTCTCTTTTGGAAAGGCTTGCTGATGTTGAAGGCATTGAATGGGTACGCTTGCATTACGCGTTTCCCGCGGGTTTCCCTGACGACGTTCTTGCTATAATGGCCAGGCATCCGAATATCTGTAACTATATCGATATCCCCTTGCAGCATGCCTCCACGGAAATGTTAAAATTAATGCGCCGGGGTATTGACCGGCAGCGTTCGGAAGCACTGATCAAAAAAATAAGGGATAAGGTGCCGGATATAGCCATCCGCACCACCATGCTTGTAGGCCATCCCGGCGAGAGGAGGACGCATTTTGAAGAGTTGCTTGATTTTACATCCGCTATGCGTTTTGACCGGCTGGGGGTCTTCGCTTATTCGCATGAAGAGAATACGCATTCCTATACCATGGAAGATCATGTTCCGCCTGCAGAAAAACAGGCCCGGCTTGACGAGTTGATGGCCCTCCAGGAAGATATCTCCAATGAAAAGAACATGGGGAAAAAAGGAAAGGTAATGAAAGTGCTTGTAGACCGTAAAGAAGGAGATTATTTTACCGGACGAACGGCCCACGATTCCCCTGAAGTGGATAATGAAGTGTTGATCGATGCGAAGAAGTTTTTCGTAAGGATTGGTGACTTTGTCAACGTGAAGATCGTTGATGCTATGCCATTTGACCTGATCGGTGAACCCGTAGATAGTAAACAAACAATAAAACACTAAACAGCGTTTTTTATAATTATGCATTGTGACAAAATCAATTTGAAAGAGACAGGGTATTTCTCACAACTCCTGTTGGATTACCTGGATGCCAAACCGGGCCTTTCGCCTTTCTATCATGCTGCTCCCTCCGTCGATTCCTTCAAAAAAGTTATTGAAGGGAGAGAATTTGATCCCGGGAAGAGAGCAGTTCTTGCCGAAGTGCTCAGGGAACAGTACAGTGGCCTGGCAATGAAAAATGAAGTATCTGAAAATATCACCGGCCTGAAGGACCCCAAAACCTTCACGGTCACCACAGGTCACCAGTTGAATATTTTTACAGGACCTCTCTTTTTTATTTTCAAGATCATTACCGTGATCAATACCTGTCGTAAACTGAAGGAAGCCTATCCGGAGTATTCTTTTGTGCCGGTGTACTGGATGGCTTCCGAAGATCATGATCTCGATGAGATACGGTCATTTACCCTGTTCGGCAAAACCTATTCATGGGAAACGGATCAGAAAGGGCCGGTAGGCAGGATGGATCCTGCTTCCATAAAGCCTCTTTTTAAAGAGTTGCCGGAATCCATGCCTCTCTTTGAAAAGGCATACACAGAAAACAGCACCCTTGCGGGGGCCGTACGCGCCTATGTGGATGAGTTATTTGGCCGGGAAGGGCTTGTTGTACTGGATGCAGATAATTTCCGCCTGAAAGAGCAGTTAAGCCAGGTTATCAAGGACGACCTTGTCAATCATCATGCGAATGATATCGTGGAAAGCACCTCCTCCAGACTTGCAGAAATGGGTTATAATACCCAGGTCTACCCCAGGGCGATCAACCTGTTTTATATGGAGAAGGACAGCAGGGAAAGGATCGTCCATGAAGAAGGCACCTATCAACTGGCAGATTCCGGTCGTTCTTTTTCGGCGGCGGAAATGCTATCCCTGGTACAGGAAAAACCAGACCATTTCAGTCCTAATGTGATACTACGGCCGGTTTACCAGGAAATAATATTGCCTAATATTGCCTATGTGGGCGGCCCCGCCGAAGTAGCTTACTGGTTACAGTTGAAGGCTGTTTTCGATCATTATAAGGTGTTTTTTCCGGTGATAATGCCCAGGAATTTCGGAATGGTAATCGGTAAGGGTCTTGTCAGGAAACTCTCCAAATTAACAGTAGACAGCAGGGACCTGTTTTTGGATTTTATGGATTTGAAGAAAAAGTACCTTCAGGATCAGGCTGCTTATTCTTTTTCACTGGATCCGGAGAGAAAGGTGTTTTCCGAGGTCTTCAAATCCATAAAAAATAAATCCCAGGCGATAGATAAAAGCCTTGAAGGGTTTATCGGATCTGAAGAAGCCAGGCTGATGAAAAGTCTTGAAAACATCGAAAAAAGGCTTTCGAAAGCGGAGGAAGCCAAGCAGGAGACCAGTGTAAACCAGCTCAAAAGTCTGAAGGATAAACTGTTTCCTGAAGGAAAACTTCAGGAACGGGAGGAAAATGTCATGTCCTTCCTGCTGAACGATCCGGCCTTTATTTCCGCCATCATTTCAATATTCGAACCTTTCGATTTTAGATTCCATGTTTTCTTTGAGGAAGGTTAACCCTACTTTAAAAACACATAAATTCAATATGTTTGCCCGGTAGTTTCTTATATTAGAGAACTGAAGGGTGATTCGCCCGGATTATTTCCGGTTTCCACTGAAAAGGGAATTTTTATAGTGAATTTTCCGGGTTAACCTGGTTTAGTGGCACGGACCATTTCCTTTTTTCCCGGCGGTCCGGGGATGGTAGCGACTTTAAAGCCGGCAGTGCTGAGATCTCTTTTAAACTGGCCCTGCGAGCAATAGGTAACAAGCATTCCTCCGGGCAGGAGCATATCGAGGGATTGCCTGATCAGGTTCAAATGCCATATATCCGGCTGTTTGCTGGGAGCAAATGCATCATAATATATCAGGTGGAAATGATCTTTCGGGGCCGTATATTCCTCAAAACGTTCCTTTTTTTTGATGATGCTGAAATACGTATTGATATCAAAAGAGCTTTCCCACGGGCCTTTATGGATCTTTTGCAGGATTTCGCCGGATCCCGGATAGGGGATCAGGTCTTTGTAATTCAGAGCTTCCAGTAAAACTGTCTTCACCGGGTAAGGCTCCAGCGTAAGATAGCGGATTATT
Source organism: uncultured Roseivirgaceae bacterium (assembly GCA_964645995.1). Classification (GTDB taxonomy): domain Bacteria; phylum Bacteroidota; class Bacteroidia; order Cytophagales; family Cyclobacteriaceae; genus JAGTVG01. The sequence goes on along the minus strand of CAZYDB010000108.1, from coordinate 4,803 downwards.
TTTCTGAATTTTATTGCTTCCAGGCAGGATAAGGTTGCATTGAGCCCGGTACCCAGCCCAAGTTCAAAGACATCGATGGTTGATAAGGGGCGGGAGCTGATCAGGTGTCTTAACCCGTTTTTGATAAATACATGCACGGATTCCATTATTGCACCGTGCCTCGAATGATAGGTTTCATCCAGGTCTTCCCGGTATATCGTATGTGAGCCGTCGCCGGTCTCTATCAGTTTCATAGCATTTCCGATCCTCTTGTGATCAGCACTACCGCATAGGCTTCAATTCCCTTCCCTTTGCCCACGAAACTCATCTTTTCCTTGGTTGTAGCTTTGATCGAGATGTCCTGTACGTCGATATCCATCACTCCGGCGAGGGTCTTTTTCATGTCGGGGATGTATGGGTTTACCTTTGGACGCTCCAGGCAGATGGTGGTGTCAATATTACCGATACGGTAACCATCCTTGTCAAGGAGTTCCATCACTTTTTTAAGTAGTTTTTTACTGTCTATACCTTTGAATTCAGGGTCGTTATCAGGGAAGTGGAATCCTATATCCCTGAGGTTGGCAGCGCCCAGGAGTGCATCGCAGATCACATGGATCAGCACATCAGCATCAGAATGGCCGACACTGCCCTTGTCATGCTCGATTTTGATGCCGCCAAGCCAGAGATCATATCCCTTTTTCAGTTGATGTACATCGTAACCGAATCCGATTCTGTAATTCATAATATTTTAACTTTCGTTGGATAAAATTAATTAAGATTGCATTATCTGTTATCCTAAACCAGCAGTTCTCCTTTTACATTCATGCTTGGTGATGACTGCTGCATTTACCGGTTACTGAATAAGATTCCCAGTGTTACTTCCCAACCCCTGAAGTCAAGACGCGCCTCCGGCAGGTTAACCTCCAGAACATCGATACCGTTAGTGTCACCACCGGTAACTGTCCCCCTGAAGTTCAGGGCTGATCCTCCTGAAAGATAATTGATTTCGAGGTTGATTCCGAACTGCTCGGTAAAATACAGGATAACTTCCCCACCGGCCATCCAGCCTGTACCGATATTGTTATCATAATCAAAGTTGGCATTGGCTACCTCCCAGTCATAAAATGCCGATATCGCACGGTCTAAATTACCGTAGTTTATTCTGCTGGCGAAATTATAGAAAGCAAAGCCTCCTCCCTTGGCACGGAAAACAATATTACCGGTTTTGGCTTCCAGGATGCCTTCCAGGGGTACAAAAAGCGAGAATAAAGGCCCCATGACGGGTTCCTTTGTCTCATAGGGGATATCACGAACGTTCAGCCCTGCCATCCGGTATAATGAAAAGCCCGACTCGATGGAAAAAAACCGGGTTGGATGGACGCCCAGTCCACGGATTGAGAAGGGACTCACCGGCGTGGAAAAGTAACCGTTAGTTGGGAAAAAAAACGAAAAGGACATCCCGAGTTCCTGTGCTTTGACAGGGAAAGCAGCAAGGCTCATAAAGAGGAATATTATTGCAGAGACTAAATTTTTCTTTTTCGTCATTTTGGATTGCACTTTACAGAATGATATCTATTTCCCCCTAAAATAGCAAAAAAAAACCTTGAGTATACGCTCAAGGTTTAAGAATGAAGGATGATAAAGCTTGCTTATTCTTCTTTTTCCGGCTTGATCTTTTTCATCAGACGGTAATAGAGTAATAATCCCAATCCGCCAAATAAAAGGATCATAGAAAAATACGCTACTTCATCATCCATCACATTATTGTAGTCAAGGATATTGCCAATAACCAGGCCAATACCGACCCCAATGGCCAGTAATCCCAGTTTTAAGGCATTATATCGACCATGTAGCTGATCTTCATCTTTAAAGATGCTGGCATCCTGACCTTTTTCAATGAGGGCCAGGCGTTCTTTGTTCCTTGCAGTGACGGCAATATATACGATACCGAAAATTGTAGCAAAGAAACCTAGCGGAACTAAAATCTCAACCATTTTTTTATTAATTTTAATTTAACATTGATTACGCTGTTCTAACCCTATGACGCGGGTGATTGAGCGGTGGTTACAAAAGGTTTTTACATGGTAACCTTATTATTAAACAGGTCGTCAAAAGAGGTGAATGAAGGAAGAAATCGAGGACATAGTAATACGGAAGATCAGGGATGGCGATAAACAGGCATGCAGGTATATTGTGGATAAATATAAATCCTTTGTATTCCATATTGCCTTAAGGATTGTAAAGGTCAGGGAAGATGCTGAAGAGATTGCCCAGGATAGTTTTATCAAGGCCTTTAATGCTATCCGGGATTTTAAATATGACAGCAAGTTCTCAACCTGGCTGTACCGCATAACCGTCAATAATGCGATCAGCAGGACACGCAAGAAAAAATATTTCCAGGAAGAGATCAATGAAGCCACCGAAGAATCTGGCAATTTGTCTGTTGTGGCGACCGGATTTGAGAACCTTAATCGATCTGACCGGAAAAAGATATTAACAAAAGCTATTGAAAGATTGAGTGATGAGGAAAAAACATTAATTTCGCTATATTATTTCCAGGAACATTCAATGGCAGAGGTGGCGCAGGTGACAGGATTGGAAGAAAATATTGTTAAAGTTAAAGTGCACCGGGCAAGGAAAAAAATGTACAATATGCTTACGGATTTAATGGGGATAAAACAAGAAGACCTATTATGAAAGAGGAAAGATTTGACAGAATTATACGTAAAACGTTCAATGACAAGTACCTGGAAGAGCCATCAGTGAATTTTACTGATCAGGTAATGGAAAAGATGGGTGTAACAAAGAAGACTCCGGCCACAGCCATCAGGCCGCTCAGACAAAAAAGAGGCCTTGTTTTAATGATCATCCTCTATGCCCTGATCTTTTCCCTGATCTTTTTCATCCCGAGCTCGGTGGAAAGTGTTTTTAGTTATAAATTCCCGGATTTCAGGCTGCCAACACTCTCACAATACCTGGATCCCGGTTCGGGTTTTTCGAAGTTGCTGATCGCCCTGATACTTGGCGGCTGGTTACTTATCTTTCTTGACAACTTTATAAGGAAGTTCTTTACCCGGTAAAGCGTTTATTTGAGTTTTTCAGTAGTTTGCAAGGTTACCGGATCTCTCACGGCTCCGGTTGTCTCCCATCAGCTTATCAGATTAATTGATTGTACTTGAGCCGATAAAATAATCTGTTATTTGGATCAGATACCGCTTTGCATTTCTCGGCTTTTAGAACTATTTTTACCGCCCTTATCGGAATGGGGTATTCCTCACTGAGATCCTCATTTTTTTAACTATAAAATATGGTATGATATGAAAGAATTTGATGACAAACATATTAAGAACATTGTTCTTCTGGGAAGTCCAAAATCAGGCAAGACCACCCTCGCAGAAACCATGTTGTTTGAAGCAGGAATGATCAACCGAAGGGGTACTGTCGAAGATAAAAACACAGTATCCGACTATCACGATATTGAACATGAAAGAGGTAATTCTGTGTATGCAACGTCACTGCATACCGAATGGCGTGATTATAAGATCAATATACTGGATACCCCTGGTCTTGATGATTTCATGGGAGAGATCGTTTCTTCCCTTCGTGTGGCCGACACCTGCCTGCTGGTCCTCAATGCTCAGGCTGGTATAGAGGTAAGCACTGACCTGATCTGGAATTATGTGGAAAAATACCGCAAACCGGTGATCTTCGGGATTAACCAGCTTGATCATCCCAAGGCGAATTTTGATGTCGCCGTGGATTCATTGAAAAACCGTTTTGGAAGCGCCCCTGTATTAATGCAATACCCGGCAAATGCAGGTGAAGGGTTTAACGGCATCATCGATCTTTTAAAAATGACCTATTATAAGTTCCCGGAAGAGGGTGGCAAACCTGAAAAACTTCCGATACCTGATGAGGAAAAGGACAAAGCTGAGGAGTTGCATAATGAGTTGGTGGAAAAAGCCGCTGAAAACGACGAGGCCCTGATGGAACTCTACTTTGAAAAAGGATCCCTGGATGAAGACGAGTTGAGAAAAGGCCTGAAGATAGGCATGCTTAAACAGGAGGTTTTTCCTATTTTCTGCCTATCTGCAAAGAAAAATATGGGCAGCGGCCGGCTGATGGGCTTCATAGATAATGTAGCGCCTTCAGCAATTGAAATGAATCCGGAAAAAACTACCGATGGCAAAGAGATTGCCTGTGACCCGAAGGAAAAGACCTCTCTTTTTATATTCAAAACCCTGAACGAATCATATCTGGGCAAGGTAAACTTCTTTAAGGTTTGTACCGGAGAATTGAAAGTCGGGATGGAACTGGTCAATGAAAAGACGGGCGTTACCGAAAAGATCAATCAGTTATTTATTATGGATGGGAAGAACCGCACCAATGTTGAGAAACTGACTGCCGGTGATATCGGTGCTTCCGTTAAGTTGAAAGATACACATACCAATAACACCCTTCATGCGAA
>CAZYDB010000108.1:0-346 GCA_964645995.1 uncultured Roseivirgaceae bacterium | reverse complement strand
CTGAGCACGCTGGGTGAAGGACCCTTCATGCGAAGGATTTCCCGGTTGAATATATGCCTATGGATTTCCCCGAGTCAAGGATAAGAACAGCCATCCGGGCAAAGGATAAAAATGATGAGGAAAAGCTGGCGGAGGCCTTGCGTGAGATCAACCAGGAGGACCTTACCTCGGTTTTCGAGATCTCAAGGGAGCTGAAGCAGATGATCCTTTCCTGTCAGGGAGAGTTGCATATGGCTGTCGTCGACTGGAAATTGAAAAACCTTTATGGTGTGGAGGCCGAGATGTTCAAGCCCAGGATACCTTATCGTGAAACCATTCAGAAACGTGCGGATGCCACTTATCGACA
>CAZYDB010000107.1:9138-13539 GCA_964645995.1 uncultured Roseivirgaceae bacterium | reverse complement strand
GAACCAAAATCAGACGTGTTGCCAGTTACACCATCGGACAATTCCGCTTTGGAGGTACAAAAATAGAATTATTTATGAGAATATGTTAATGTTTAAGAGAAAAAAGTTGATTAATATAATTAACAATAATGCGATAAATATAAGTTTACTTTTCTAACCTATCTTATTACAGTGAACCAAAATTCAACTCAATTTTTATATATTTGACTACCTTCGCAAATTGATATGGTTAAATTAAGGAGTATTGACAAATGGTCAGCGGGATATTGGTTTATTAAAAACATTATCACTAAGCCGGCCCATCTGTTATATTATCGCAAGATAGTAATTCACAATGCGGACCGGATACCGGACGGCGAACCTGTTATCTTCGCCCCAAACCATCAGAATGCCCTGATGGATGCGATGGTACTTGTTTTACACCTGAAATACCAATTGATCTTTCTTACACGCGCTGATGTTTTCAAAAATCCTTTGATCCGAAGGATCCTGATTTTCCTGAAAATGCTGCCCGTGTACAGGATCCGTGACGGACGTAACAGTCTTCAGAAAAATGATGAGATCTTCGATACTTCAGTACAGGTCCTCTGGAACAGCAAATCACCGCTTTGTTTATTCCCGGAAGGCAATCATGGGGATAAAAGAAGGATCCGACCGCTTGTAAAAGGGATATTCAGGATAGCTTTCAAAGCACAGGAAAAATATGGCAGCAAACCGGGTGTAAAAATTATCCCAATCGGTCTGGATTATGATGATTATTATAAATTTCACCGTTCCATCTTCGTTAATATAGGGCATCCAATTGAGGTATCCGATTTCTGGGAGAAGTATCTTGGAGAACCGGCTGTTACCACCAATGCCTTAAGGGAAAAGCTTAAAGAAGAGATCCGTAAACTAATGATCGATATTGAGACTGAAGAATTTTATGATCTTTACATGGGTCTTCGTTATCTTTACAGGCAAAAAATGTTCGCCTCCCTGAAACTGGAAAAGGACACCCTGGCTAACCGGCATACCGCAGATAAAAAATTAATTGAAAAACTGGATAAGGCATTAATCAACAAACCAGAAACGATCCGAAAACTGGCAGTGAAATATAATAAATATTCTCACTTAAAAGACCAACTGAATTTACGGGACTGGGTTTTCAGTAAGCCCACCTACTCAGTTGCGTTAAATATTTTATATATCCTATTAGCCGTATTGTCAGCACCAGTATTTCTTATAGGGTTTCTATTGAATGCCCCGGTCTTTTTTCTTCCCGGCCGGTTTGTCAAAAAGACAAAGGACAGGCAAATGCGTAGTACGCTTTCCTGGGGGATTGCTTTTGGCTCCGGGTTAATCTATTATCCGGTTTTATTCATACTGGCATTGTACTTTATTCCTTTTTGGTGGTTAAAGATCATTTCAATACCGATGATCCCGGTTAGTGGCCTATTAGCTTATAAAATCAGAAATCTTTCGATAAAAAGCTGGATCAGGATCCGTTACTCCCGTGAAAACAAGAATAATCCTGACATGAAAAAAGCCTTGAAACTCTATCATGAAATTATTAAAGAATTTGATCAACTTGCAGCCTGATCGATCAATAGAATTTATTAAAAATATTTTCTTAACTTCAAATAAAATTCATACTCCGGATGCATTTTGAAGGGAAAACCATATGGATCACCGGAGCTTCATCGGGGATTGGCGAAGCACTGGCCCTTGGTTGGGCTGCCCAAAAAACCAGGCTGATACTCTCAGCAAGAAACGCAGATAAGCTTACCAGGGTTCAGGAAGAATGTGTCCGAGCAGGATCTGACACAATGATTGCCGTCATGGACCTTTCAGATATTGATTCCATCAGCAAGACCGCCGGCGAAGTAATGAACAAATACCCACATATTGACATTTTGGTGAATAATGGGGGTATCAGTCAACGCTCACTTGCAGCCGAAACGCCTGTTAAAGTTGATCGCATGGTAATGGAAACAAATTTTTTTGGCGCCATTACTTTAACGAAGCTGGTACTGCCCTCCATGATCAATAATAAATCCGGACATATCGTCGTTATCAGTAGTGTCGTCGGCAAATTCGGATTCCCTTTGCGGACTGCTTATTCGGCCTCCAAACATGCGCTTCAGGGTTATTTTGACAGTCTGCGTGCAGAACTAAGAAATGACAATATCAAGGTTTCAGTGGTTAGCCCCGGAAGGATCCAGACCAATATTTCTATAAATGCGATCAACAGAAAGGGACAAAAACATGGCATAATGGACCCTGGACAGTCCAATGGCATACCGGTTACACAATGCGCAAATAAAATCATCAAATCAGTATCGAAAGGCAAAAAAGATATCATAATTGCGAAACAGGAAAGGATCATGATCTTCTTCCGGAAATTTCTTCCGTCCTTATATTATCAATTAGCCTCTCGGGTCAATGCAACATAACATACAATACACATGAATGATGTAATAATAAGTGGAATTCAACAAATAGGAATCGGGGTACATAATGTACATGAAGCCTGGGGTTGGTATAAAAAGTACTTCGGGTTTGATATCAGGATCCTTGAAGACCTCACGCCTGCGGAATATATGCTGCCCTATACCGGTGGCAAACCAAGGAACAAACATGCCGCCATCACCGTTACCCTGCAGGGAGGCGGAGGATTCGAGATATGGAGTCATACCGATCTCGTGCCAAGACCTGCTCCCTTCGACCTGCAACTGGGAGACCTCGGTTTTTATGCTGCCAAAATCAAGAGCCCGGATGTAAGGGCCAGTTATGAGTGGTTCAAGTCTGAAAATCAGGATATCGTTGGTAAATTAAGTGAAATCGACGGCTTAATGCATTTCTTCGTGAGGGATCCTTATGGCAACATGTTCCAGGTTGTGCCAGGCAATGAATGGTTCAGAAACGAGAAAAAGTTAACAGGAGGAGGTTATGGAGCGATCATGGGCAGCAGCGATATCGACAGGTCGATGGATTTTTATGGATCTATTCTGGGCTATGATACGGTCATTTATGATAAGACGGGTTCTTTTGATGACCTCATGCCATTACCCGGCGGCAATATGAAATTCAGACGTGTGCTTTTAAGGCATAGTCAGCCCAGATCCGGACCTTTCAGCCGCCTTTTTGGAAGTAGTGAGATAGAACTGGTACAGGTATTGAACCGAAATCCAAGAAAAATATTTGAGGGCAGGTACTGGGGCGAATTGGGATTCATTCACTTATGTTTCGATATCCAGGGCATGGATCTTCTCAGAGAAAAATGTATGAATACCGGGTATCCGTTTACTGTCGATACAGGTAATATTTTTAAAAACGGTAATAGTTTTGATATGGGTGATGCAGCCGGAATATTTGCCTATATCGAAGATCCGGACGGCACTCTGATCGAATTTGTCGAAACCCATAAATTAATTATAATAAAAAAAATGGGTATTTCCATCAATCTAAAAAAACGAAAACCTGGCAAATCATTGCCGGTCTATATTCTTAAAGCGCTACGTTTTCTTAAAGCAAATGACATTGGGATGATGAGTGAAATTGCCAAGGATGCCGGTAGCAAGTAAAAAAAAAATAATCACTTGAGGTTAAAAAACAGAGTTTTAAATTATTTGGGAGAGTGTTCACATCCCCTTTCCCGCATCAAGGATCTGGCCCACATTATAATTTATCACATCCTCCAGCGACCGGGTTCCATGCTTGCCTGGAAAATTGATCAGATAAGCGGTCTTCACATCTTCACTCGATTCAATAAGGGGGCCTGCCACCGGGTTATGTGCATTATCAAGAATTAAAGAGAACTCTTTTTTCATAAGTTCCTGAATATCGAATATCTCTAAATGAGCGGGTCCAAACACCCCCGAGATATTTAATCCGAGTTCCTTGCTAAGGGGCTGAAGGAAAAACTGTACCAGACAAAGTTCATCCTGTAAACCGGCCGCTTTGATCATGATCCGGGATTCTTCAAATACGCCCTTTAAACCATCCATATTCGCCTCAGCTATGACTTCCGTGCCGAATACAGCGGCAATTTCCATAACTGACCGGTAAATATTATCCATGGAATAATCAGTTTTTATCTCAAGTATTCTGTCTTCCTTTATCTTCAGACCAGTGCGTACCTTATCCATCATTATCTCATACCCCCCGCAAACGATTAACTCGGAAGTTCTAATTTTTTGAATATCCTCAAAATTCAATTCATATTCAGTAGGATGTTGCATGGTTGCAGGTGCCAGCACATCAACTTCTTCTATTCCAGCCAGTCTGACATAGGCTGCTGTCCAACTGCTCGTAGCGACTACTTTAACACTTTCCTCTTGCTGACAGGCAGCAATTGCCAATAATAAAATGACTGAATACAAAGATGTTTTCATCGTTTTTTAGCTATAAGATAAAAGA
>CAZYDB010000107.1:7174-9128 GCA_964645995.1 uncultured Roseivirgaceae bacterium | reverse complement strand
GTGGCTACCAGCGCTATGGCTGAACTGGTCGGTATTTTAAGCCAGATCGCTATAAAAAAACCAGTAAATGCAAAAATGCCTCCCCATATACAGGCCCAAATGATCACCTTGCCATGGCTTTTGGCATGAAGCATTGCGATCAAAGCAGGTAAAATAATGATGGCATCGAGTAACAGAGCCCCAATTAACCGCATGGCAAGAGCCACCGTAAAGGCGGTTAGCAGGACCACGGTATAATAAATACGTGCTTCATTAACTCCTGCGGTAAAGGCAATAGAGGGATCAAAGAAAAAAGCCTGTAACTGTCGCCTTTTAATGACCTGAAGGAGGACAATAACGGTTGCCAATGCAATGCCTCCCCACATTTCAGTATTTGTCATGGTAAAGAGACTACCCCACAATAACCCCAATGTATCCTGTGATGGAACCTCAAAGATATAAATAAATACAAAGGCTAGACCGATACTTGCTACCATGATAAAAGTACTGATATACCCGGCATCTGTTTCCAGGTACCGGGCGCTATGCGACATAAACCAAACCAGCAAAAGGTTTACTATGATCGTAGTCCAAAAAGGATTCCATGCAAAAGAAAGAGCTATGGCCCCCCCAAGGATCGCGCCATGCATCAACATAAAACGTAAAGGAAGCAGGTTCATTCGCAACAGATAAACTCCTGTTACCGGGAATGTTATGCCCGCGATGATCAGGATCAGAAAACCACGCAATACAGGTTGATATGTAAAAACCTCTAGCAAATCCTCCCCTCCTTCATTTCCTTCACTTCCCAATGAAATCTATCGATCCACTGACTATCATGTGAAACCATAAGGATGGTAGGAGCTTCTTTTTCCCAAAGCTCTACCAGTAGTTCATATAGATCATCTCTGGCCTTAGGATCCAGGAAAGTGGTTGGTTCATCAAGTAAGAAAACACGTGCTTTTTGACAGAGACACCTGGCCAGCGAAACCCGCTGTTTTTGTCCACCCGAAAGCTTATGAAAGGGATGATCCGCAAGCTGTAGACAGCCTGTGCGTTGCATGGCAGCCTGCACCCGCTCCCATATAACTTCTTTCGATAATTTACGGCCGGCCAGTCCGATCTCAACCACCTCGGCAGCAGAAACCGGAAATAAACTTTTACTGCGTTCCTGGTTGACATAAGCGGAAATATGCCGGTTTTTCTTCCATACCAGGCTGCCCACCTGCAAGTCAGCAATCTTGATAATGCCGGTAGTGAATTTCTGCAATCCCAGGATAGTTCTCAACAAGGTAGTCTTCCCCACGCCATTCTCTCCCGAAATGATCAGGCCGTCACCACGATGGACTTCAAGGTCGAGTCCATTGATCAGACTTTTCCCATGAATATTCACCTCCAGCTTTTCAACCACTACATCGGCGCCATGAACACGGCCGGCTCTGCGCCGCAATAACTGCCATGCTGTTTCAGGCTCCATATCCTTCATGAGAATATTCTCCGTACGACATTGGATCTGTGGTACTTGCTCATCAAAAGTAATTTTTGTATTAAACCGGTTGAAAACGGAAAGGGCAAGATCACTGATCAGCTTCACATGACAGCTTCTGATGCCCAACCTCACAATAAGAAAAGCCGCTGCCTGCCCGGCAACCTTCTCCTTCAAATGCAGTTCTTCCGGTGGATACGTTTGTTCCGATAGAAAATCATCCAGATCAAAAAGCGGGAATAACCACTTGCCGCGGCTGGTAAAGACTTCTTCATTATTATGTTTAACAATTAATGAATGATCCACTGCTGTTAATTTATCGGTTTACGCTGACAGGTTTTAAACCAAAGGTTCAATCAATTGCCCGTTGGGTGTTATAAAATTGTAAAAGTTTTACAAAAAAAAGGCAGATTTTGATCAATAAATATTGGACTGGTACTGACTGAGCCAGTTGAACGAATATCAGGAGGTCATATCTTAGCCAAAGCA
>CAZYDB010000107.1:0-7164 GCA_964645995.1 uncultured Roseivirgaceae bacterium | reverse complement strand
CAAGAAAAATTACGTGAAGTGAAATAGTTATAAAGAGGTATAGTTTCCGTGCATGATCCGGATGCATGGTAAGAAATTTATATTTGATTGAACTCACATGACAGGCGCTTACACAATCGCCACAATAGGTACAAGTAATTCCGGGCCGCAATTGCCGTATGTCCTCAGAAGTAAGTGCATCATATTTGCAATGTTTTGTGCATTGCATACAGAAAGTACAATTACTGTCAATATACATTCTGAAAGGGTTTATAAACTTCAAATAGTTTACAAGGGTACCAATCGGGCAATATACAATACAATGATACATCTTATGATGTTTTCCTGATATCAGAAAAATTATACCAAGCCCGGCAAGCCCGAAACCAATGCCAATGACTGTGCTGACCACTGCGGGTACACTCAGCCACCTCAGAAAAAGAATTGCCGCGATGATCAAAATAAGTAATGTAAATTTTATTGCTGTCCGGTTTTTGATTTTTTGTCTTCTGGTATTTCCCCTGGCCAATGCATTGTCAATCGCTCCAAAATATCATAGCTGGCTGCACCAGGAAGGCCCGGACAATATTACTGTACTTAGAAAAAGCAACGTCATAACAGATAGTTCACCCCGGTACAAGGGTCCACCAAGGATCATCATAGGTATTGGGAGATGTAAATCTCCTGTCATAAGAAAACGTTCATCAGCCATTATCCCCAGTATCAACTGAGAAAAAAATACCACTGCAAAAATTGACCAGGTCCTAAGACGCCAGAAGGGCGTGTTCGCGGGATCCTGCATTTTGTAGGATAAAAAGGCTCCATACGCTGAAATAAATACTATTTCCACCCAGCCTCCTCCACTGAAAAACCTTTCCAGGATCAGTATTGGATTCTTCAGAGAAAGATGTATTGTAGATAAAAACAATATTACAGTAATAAATACTGCTGAAGGAAGTCTGTATGGCCCCAGGCTATTATCCCGTTTATTTTTTGAAGTAAATATTGAACTCATCAGCACTTTTCTTATCAACCCAATGTAAAAACCCCAAACTGATGGCTTTATCGATCAGGGGGGCCGGCAGAAAAGGCGCTACCAGTTTATATATCTGTCCCTCAGGCAGTTTTTTAAGATCTGCCATCACCTGATGGACGGGGTGTTCATCCGCCGCCAACATCTCCCTGGCATCCAGCACCTGTAATATCTGATCTTCCGCAAACCATCCGGGTTTGTCAGAATTATAAGAAATTACAGCGTCATCAAGGATAGCATCCTGTCCAATCTCCTTCCTCAACCGGTTAACAAGCGTTTCAACTTTTACATTCCCGACGGCAGCCGCCTGTTGCAATGTAGCGATCCTGGCTATCGTCGCACGAAGCACAGGGTTTTTAAGCTTACTGAATGCCGGGGCATAGGCAACAAGTACTTCTTCCAATTCGGGATAGGTATTGATAAGATCCAGCACTTTTGTCCTTGGTGTTATGATCAACTGATCTTTTCGTTCCATAAAATTATTGATATGATAAAATCCGTTGCTCCCCTTCCAGTTTACGATAGTTGGTTAAATCCTGCGACACTTCAAGGGTGCCAAGGTATTCACCGTCGTCGTTATGCAGTGCGAAGTATTCTATATAAATGAATCGTCCATGCATATTAATCCAGAAAGGCGCTCTTTGTTGCTTTCCTGATTTAAAATCCTCCAATATTCTGTCAACAATATGAGCGCTGGCTGGTGGATGACAATGCCGGACATCACGGTTGATAATGGCCCTGCTTCTCTGAAATATCCGTTCATTACTCTGTGAAAAGTATTTCACCTTGTCATGCTTATCGACAAAAGTGATATCCACGGGAAGCGTGTTAAGAATACTTTTAATTTCTTCAACGGAGAAACTGCCGGAAGGCATCCGAATTTGATTTCCCTTTACATTGGAATTTTCAATTGTTTCATCCGGCAGTTCATCAGGTACCCATTCAACAGCAGGATCATAAAGACAGTAACCGATCTCCAATGATTGCTTTTGTATTTCATACCATTCAGCTGCGGTCAGGTTATCCATTAATATGGGAAATAAGATCTCTTCTTCCTTGACGACCATCTCATTTACACCCCTGATCGCAGGCTCAAGCACCAATGTTGCTGCAGTTATTAAATCATCCCGGTCCACTTCAGCCGTATGCAAAACTTCCAGGCTGCCGTTTAAAAGTTCCCTGATTTCATCATGTTTACCCCACATCACCTTAGGCGGACCGGTTATGCCGGACTTTTCAAGATAGGGAAAGACAAGAAATTCTTTCCTTTTATAATGTTTGTCAACATCTGATAATTGGTTGAACAATCCTGTCAGTTCCAACATGGTTTGCTTTAAATGAACTGCCTCGAGGGAGTCTAGCGATCCGATTATACTACCGATCTCATGAGTAACTTTTTGTAACTCCATGTTCTCTTTCTGAAGGATATCGACCGGATGACCCTCGGGAACCTGTTGAGAGGTCGAATGGTCAACATTGCCCTTGAGCACAGAAGAGTGCACATCACATAACCGTAGCACTTCTTCCTCGGGCAACCCTTCCTCAATCAGTTCCTGTTCTACTTCTATAACTTCACCGTAAGGGATAGTCGACAAAGTATCCATCAACTCCTGCCGGATCATCTGTTCAGACTCGCCTTCATGCAGCCTGAGTATCAGTTCCTTGAGCCTGGCTTTCCTGAAAATGGAATTATCTATAAATTCACTCATTTTCTTCCTGTTTTGAATTTTTCATGGTAGTCCCATCATCCCGGTCAGCAGAATTCAGCGGAAAGATTTAATAATATTTTTCCATCACGAATCAGGATTTTGTTTTTCTCGATCATAAAATCAATGCAGTCTTCAGGAGTTAAGAGCTGATCGCCACAGGTTGTAAAAACCGCATCTTCTCCGAAATCCAGTTTTAACTGATCAATCAAACCAGAAGGAGTGAATTGATTTTCAGAGGATCCGAGAAATCCTAATACTTTATGAACATGGTACACATTTTTCATAATCTGATAAATTTAATTTTTAATTTCAAAAAGAGTTACATCAACAATGAGCATAGCCCATACCCAGTTATGGAAGAGAGAATGATCTCCACCGCCTTTCAATACTTCCATCGAATCACTGGATAACATCTGCGAATAACCGCCAACCAGTTTAACTTCCCGGCTGATGGTCCAGTTAAAGTTTAGATCCAGCTCTGTTCCCAGGTAGGAGTTTAATTTTTCGTTAGTAAAAATGATTGAAGAGGAGTTAAAATGGTGCACTGTCAGTTTAAGGGTGAAATCACTACTCAACCTGCCGGAAAGTCCGGCATACTTGTCCCAAAGGCCTACGCCCTGATGGGGTACCCCTACATAGAAATAATCCATCAAACCGTAAAATTTATGATTGGTACCGTATAAGGGTACAAATTCAGAAGTCTGTGTCATATCCGTTTCATTCATGTCATTCCCTGTCAGATAATCGGTTCCAAAATGAACACCGGCAATGGATGTAACCTGATAATTTCCATAGAACGAAGCCAGGTAGGCATTTACGTCCCGTTACAGGGCATTTTTGCCTGTTTGATAATAAAAGGTGCCTGTAAACGTAAGTTTTCCTGCATTTTTATAAATATTCCCTCCAAAAGTCTGCAGGTAAGCTACAGAGGAATCAACCGGTACCTGGTAACCGGTATTGAGGAATAGCATTGTAATTTTATATTTATCGCTCAGTAGATTTTCATACCATAAAAACTGCATGGTTTTGTAGGTATTCCCAGGAGAGGAATAGTAATTATTCAATTTGTTTTCTCTATCCTGGTTATAAGCAAAACCTGCATGTATTTTATATCCCGGCTCATAAGTGACCAAGGCCAGGTCATGCCAGCGACCATTCTGATGCCAGTCCAGTCCACCAAGGATCCGGTCGTCATCGTAAATCAGACTCTGACGGCCAACCTTTATATTGAGAGCTTTAACCATTTCGTACTGCGCCCATGCCTCATGCATCATGGTATTGCTGCCTTCTTTGGGGGCAATAAAAGGCGACTCCCCCCATACCCGAATATTCTGGACGCCCACACCCACCTTCAGTTTTGAAATCCCAAACCGAATGTCCAGTCTGCTCCGCTGAGATATAAAATACGCCGGATTATCCTGGGTGGTTTTTACCGTAAATGAACCATTCCGGAATTCGGTTCTGGGCCGTATCATAAGACCGATATCAAGCTCTGGTTTGGATTCTTGTGCTGCGGTATCCATTACAAACAGGATTACTAAGAAAAAAGGCAATACTCTCTTCATCATTATAAAAATCTTTTATGGTGTATAAGTTGCTTCCCTTTTCTCTGCCTCCTCAAGCCATTCAGGCACTACCGTTGACATAAATTCTTTTTTTTCGCTTCTTAGCTTCTCCATATCCAGACCAATATACGCCTGGGCCTTTGCTTTGGTAGCAATATCAGGATAAGGTATTTCTTCATTATGCCCGAGCTCAGCCAGTATACGGGCCAGCTTCAACCTTGCCTCCTGCACCTTATCTAAACCGCTGGCTATCACCCGCATCACTTCAACCGGTGAGTGAAAAGCCGCACCATGACTGGCGGCTGCATAATCCCAGCGCCACTGGGCATGGCGGATATCATGAAGAGCGTCCTGCATCTGGACTTCGGTCGCTCCTTTCTCCCAGGCAGCCCCGGCTTCAACATGCGCCTGGACCAGGCTTACTTCCAAACGATCGCGTTGCTCGACAACCCGCCATTGCCGGTCGTATACATTCTGCATCAGTTCCTGCTCACTTTCCCGGTGACATACCTGGCAGGAGTTAGCAATATTATTCAAGGGACTTTGCACCTTGTGATCTGTGAATTTCTGCCCTCCCTCACTCTTGTAAGGCATATGACAATCGGCACAGGATACACCACGCTCAGCATGAATACCAGTTGTATAGATTTCATAACCAGGGTGTTGCGCCTTAAGCATAGGTGCTCTGCTTATGGCATGCGTCCAGTCCTTAAAATTGATCTCATCATAATAAGATTCCATATCCTCAACTGCAAATCCCTTATCCCAGGGATAAGTCAAATAATTATCCTCCCCTTTGAAATAGTATTCAACATGACATTGAGCGCAGACAAGTGAACGCATCTCCTGGTGGGAAGCCTTTTCGATATCCCGTCCCCTCCTGGCAAATGCTTCAACAAGGGCCGGTCGTGTAATCCTCAGGTTCATGGTTTCGGGATCATGGCAATCGGCACATCCTATTGGATTCACGATCTCAGGTCCTTTGCCCGCCCATTTACCCGCATAAAATTTTTCGGCGCCTATCTCACTCATTAACCGGGGTACATCCGGACTCTTACACGTCCAGCAGGTACTAGGCATTGGTCCCTCTCCAGGCCCTTCGGGTGCTCCGGTCCTCAGCGATTCATGAATATCGGTAACAGCAAATACATGCCCCCTGGCCTGAGTATAATCCTTGGAAAATCCATACCCCGCCCATAAAACAACCAACCGGGGATCCACTTCAAGCATATCGATCATTGCCGATCCGTTATAAAAACTCCTGAACGTTGTATCCGCCGTCTGTGAATAGGTATTGTGCTCCCTCGGATACGCCTGACCCCAGACTTCATTCCTGGGCTCATACTCGGAAATTTCTACTGTGGGCTTATAAGTGTAAACAGCTTCTACCCTTCTCTCAATAATGCTTGATGCCAGCAAGCCAAGCATGAATACAAGAATTATTGTGGCAAAAAATATCAACCAGCCTATCCATGGCCGCTTTTTAATGGTATCATTTAAACTAGTCATTGGCTATATCAATTTTGTTTTTAGTTTCTTTGATCTTTTGAGTTTTAAGCCATCCGGGAACCGGCGATTCCAGTAAAGGAGCCTGAGCAAAAGAAGTGGCCGACAAACTGTTAACTCTTCCATGAGGTACCTCTCTATGACACTCCCAACATAACCGGCCCTCTCCATGCTTACTGCTTTCCAGGGTCCCTTCAATCAATGATACATCAGCATTTAATTCATAATGGCAGCGTTTGCAGTTTTCCTGAACCACTTTTTGCCCGGGCTCATGCATGGTGATGACCTGTGGCTCCAATCGAAGCGTAAACATAGACGCATGCCGTAGTCCATCTTTTGCTTTAAAATAATATTTTCTTACAATGTTATCATGAGGCACATGACAATCATTGCAGTTTGTATTTTCACGATGCGCACTGTGCTGCCAGGTGATATACTGTGGGGTCATTATGTGACAATTAATACATGTCCTGGAATCGTCAGATAAATAAGAATATGCTTTCGAAATATAAAATACATAAATGGCGAGTCCGGCCAGTATGCCGGAGGCTATCAGGACCGGGAACCGCCACTGTCTCGGGGGTATGATATTTTTAAAAATATTCATGTATCCATGCTTTTCTGAACAAAAAATTTCATTGAACAAATATATTATTTATTTAAGTATTTAATTACTTAAATATGGGTTTATTTTAAAAACTTTATCCTTAACGTAACCAAATATACAATTAGGGTCAACAATCTTACTTACAAAGTTTCTTGTATCAATGCGTCAAATATTGATCAAGACATTGCTCCCGGAGATAGGATTTAAATTCTCGGGTAATCCGGCTGATTATCCCATCCATTATACATTTATCAAATGGGCAAATTTTTTTATTCATCGGACAGGTAACCTCAAGGATCTCTCCCTCAATGATTTCATAAATTGTTAAAAAATTGATTACAGCAGGATCCTTTTTAAGCACAAAACCACCTTTTGGTCCCCTAAAACTGTCCAATAACCCACCCCTGCTCAATTGCTGAAGCACTTTTGCAACATGATGTTTTGAAGTTCCGGATCGATCAGCGATCTGATTGGCATTTAATGGCTTGTCCGACTGAGCGATCAGTATCATACTATGAATGGCAATCGATGAAGCTTCACTTAATTGAAATGGATTAGACATTGTCTTATTTAAGTAATTAATTACCTAAATATAAACAGTTTAAAGAAAATAACCAGTTGGATAGCAAATTTTATTGTTTTTTGTTAAACCCGTATAATTTACCTGAAGATTCACTTTCCAAGGATAACTTTGCTTAACCAGGACTATTCACAATTTTTGTTCTCCTTTTAACGGTTCCCGGGGAAATGGGGAGAAGGGGAAAT
>CAZYDB010000106.1:0-13584 GCA_964645995.1 uncultured Roseivirgaceae bacterium | reverse complement strand
AACCAAGCTGAACTACCAGACCATAATTAATTAGCTATTTTTGTCAAGACTTTGGCTTGATCCAATAAAATTCAGAAAACGAGTATAAGTATGATTCCCGGGATCATTTAAGCCTCATTTCATAAAATCGTGATGCAAAAGTAGGTAGTGTTTATATTTTATCCAATAGTAAATTTATTTATTTTTGAATAATTATTGACCAATCAGTGATTTTGTTTTTTATTAATTGTATTGTGTAAAAAACTTTTAAAAATTTTATGTTTGTTAAACAGATTATTTAATAAATTATGCATCTGGAGTTTGAAAAACCGATTGCTGATCTTGAATCCAAGATTGAAGAAATGAAGAGCCTGGCGCAGAATAGTGGCGTGGATGTCGACAAGGCAGTAAAAACCCTTGAAGCCAAGCTTATCAATTTAAAAAAAGAAATTTTCCAGAACCTTACCAGTTGGCAAAGGGTTCAATTGGCCAGGCACCCTGACCGCCCGTATACAATAGATTATATCTATGAGATATCGCAGGATTTCATTGAATTACATGGCGACCGAGCAGCAAAAGATGATAAAGCTATGGTAGGTGGAATGGGTTCGGTTGATGGGCGGACAATAATGTTTGTCGGTCAGCAAAAGGGCAGGAATACCAAGCAACGACAAATGAGGAATTTTGGCATGGCTAATCCGGACGGTTATCGTAAGGCTTTACGATTAATGAAGATTGCCGAGAAATTCAATTTTCCTGTAGTAACCCTCATCGATACGCCCGGTGCTTATCCCGGGATTGAGGCTGAAGCGCGAGGACAGGCGGAAGCTATCGCCAGAAATCTTAAGGAGATGGTGATGCTTAAGGTGCCGGTAATCTGTATTATCATCGGTGAAGGAGCATCCGGTGGTGCTCTCGGGATCGCTCTTGGCGATAAGGTGCTTATGATGGAAAATACCTGGTATTCAGTTATTAGTCCTGAGAATTGTTCAACTATACTCTGGAGAAGCTGGGAGTATAAGGAGCAAGCAGCCGAGGCCTTAAAGCTGACGGCTACGGATATGAAAAAATTTGGTCTTATTGATGGTATAATTCCTGAACCCCTGGGTGGTGCTCATACTGATCTTAAAACTTCCGCTCAAACATTAAAAAATACTATAATGAATAGTATTGGAGAATTGGAAAAAATGACACCCAGGGACAGAATTCAAAAAAGGATTGATAAATTTTCTAAAATGGGAGTTTATAATAATTAAAGTTTCAGTAAACCTTGAATGACCATTTCCCACCAAAAAACGACTTTATTTAGACTACGCTAACCCAATGAATTTACATGTGATACATACTGGTATGTTCAAACTGGATGGGGGGGCAATGTTTGGTGTTGTTCCCAAATCTATCTGGAATCGTTTAAATCCGGCTGATGATCTTAATTTATGTACATGGGCGATGCGCTGTTTATTGATTGAGGATGGTAAACAATTAATATTGATCGATAATGGCATAGGCGACAAGCAGTCTGATAAATTTTTCAGTTATTATTACTTACATGGCGACCAGTCCTTATCAAAATCATTAAAAAAAGCAGGTTTCGATAAAAACGATGTTACCGATGTTTTTCAAACGCATTTACATTTTGATCATTGTGGCGGTGGAGTTGAATATAAGGATAAAGAAGAGGGAAGACTTGATACCACCTTTAAAAATGCTACTTACTGGTCTAACGAAAGGCATTGGAATTGGGCTATCGATCCTAATCCCCGTGAAAAAGCAAGTTTTCTGAAAGACAATATCCTCCCCATACGGGAGAGTGGCCAGCTGAATTTTATTGAACCAGGCCGGAAATCCCCTTTTAATGCTTTTGACATTCAGTATGTTGACGGGCATACCGATCATCAAATGATTCCAAAGATAAGGTATAAGGGTAAGACAATTGTATTCGCAGCCGACCTGTTACCATCTGCCGCCCACATTCCTTTGCCTTATGTGATGAGTTATGATACAAAACCCTTATTAACGCTTAAGGAAAAGGAACAATTTCTGACAGAAGCGGTAAAAAATAATTATATAATATTTTTTGAACATGACCCTGAAATCGAATGTTGTACTCTGAAATCCACAGAAAAAGGCATTAGATTAGATAAAAAGTTCTTTCTTCAGGAAATAATGTAATACAGGAACATGAAAATTGGAATTGCTTTGTCCGGCGGTGGTGTAAGAGGTATCGCTCATCTCGGTATATTAAAGGTTTTTGAAGAGATAGGTGTCAAACCCAATATGCTTACCGGAACCAGTGCAGGCTCGATAGTGGGCGCTTTTTATGCCTATGGTTATTCACCTGATGAAATACTGGATGTGATTAAAAAAACTAAGTTATTTAAAATATTGAGGCCTTCCTTTTCCTGGAAGGGCTTGCTGACGCTTGAAAAAGCCCATGATTTTTTTTCCCAACTCCTGCCTACCGATTCCTTTGAATCATTAAAAATACCTTTCTATGTCTGTGCAACAAATGTAAAAAATGGGAAACAGGCCTTCTTTTCCAAAGGAGAATTGATCAAGCCGGTTATGGCCTCTTCTGCTATACCCGTCATTTTTCTGCCTGTTCAAATTGGGGAGAATCAGTTTATTGACGGAGGGGTAGTGAATAACCTTCCGGTAGAACCACTGATAGGGCATTGCGATAAGATCATAGGCGTTCACTGCAATCCGGTAGATGAAGATTTTGAGGCCGAAAACATGAAAGGCCTTCTTGAAAGAACATTTATTATAACGATCAGCCGGAATGTTGCTTTACGGAAAAACAATTGTGATCTTTTTCTTGAACCTTATGAGCTAAGGAAATTCAGCGCCCTGGATTTTTCTTCCTTACAGGAGATATTTGATATCGGATATAAGTATGCAAAGGCAGAAATTAAGCAAATTGAACGAGTTGTCGAATCATCAAAATGAAAGTGATACTTTATTGAAAGGACACTCGAACTGCCATTCTTGTTCGATCAACATCGATTTGCAATCCGGTTATATGATAAAAACGGCCAATAATGTATTTGGATTTTCCTGACAGATCTTCCTGTGTAATCGCGTCCCCTTCCCAATTAACCTGGTCAAAGCTAAATTCAAAGCGTGTACCGGAACCACCTGCAACATCTGTCATATCAAATATAATCCCATTAACATACGACTGATCAGTACTCTGGCTTATATCAGTATCTGCTGTTTCGGCAATTTTAATATCATTTGCATCAATATTTTCATCATCAGAAAGATAAATATCAATTAGAAACTGGGGGAAACCTATTGTTGAAACTTCATAGATTACCTGAAAGCCTGTGGTGATATTTTCAGGGGGATTAACGTATAGTGTATCAAGATTGAAGGTATTTTCATCTCCAAATTCATCATCAGAGCTACAGGATGCTATAAAAAACAGATAAACACCCATTAAGGAAATCAACAGATAGATAAGTGATTTTTTCATCAGATTTATGTTGTAATAATGAATTTAATAGTTTCTTCTTGAATTTTATATAAGAAAACTCCTAAAAGTAACCGACATTATTCAGAAATGATCAGGTAATAATTTTTTTTCCCTTTCTGAACAAGGAGATATTTATCATTTAAAAGATTAAAATCCACTTTTTGTCCCGGATCTTTTAATTTGATCTTGTTAACACTTACTCCTCCTCCCTGGATCATTCGACGGGCTTCTCCTTTTGACTGGAAAATTATACCCTGGGTAATATTGGAAAGCAAGTCAGTGACATCCTGTGCCCCGTAGATCGATTCACGTTTTACATTACATCTTGGAACACCATCGAAAACGGATAATAGTGTTCGTTCATTGATATCGTTAAGCTCCACCGTCGTTGATTTACCAAAGAGGATATTGCTGGCTTTAACAGCCATTTCATACTCTTCTTCAGAATGCACCCTGACCGTTAAATCTTTGGCCAGTATTTTCTGTAGGTTACGCATATGTGGTGCTTCTTTATGTTCTTTTTCGATCATTTCAATTTCCTCTTTATTCAGTAAAGAGAATACACGAATATAATTAGAAGCATCCTCGTCAGAACTGTTTAACCAGTACTGGTAGAATTTATAAGGAGATGTTCGCTCAGGATCCAGCCATACATTCCCCTCCTCCGTTTTACCAAATTTGGTCCCATCCGCCTTTTTAATTAGTGGAGCGGTTAAGGCATAGGCTTCCCCTCCATCTTTTCTGCGAATCAGTTCAGTCCCCGTGACTATATTTCCCCATTGATCTGACCCACCCATCTGAAGCATCACGCCTTTGTTTTTATAAAGCCAGTAAAAGTCGTAGCCCTGGATCAGTTGGTAAGTAAATTCAGTGAAGGACATACCATATTCCAGTCTTTTTTTTACTGATTCTTTAGCTGTCATATAGTTTACTGTAATATGCTTTCCCACATCGCGAATAAAATCCAGAATCCTGAAATCTTTGAACCAGTCATAATTATTAACAACTAAAGCAGAATTTTCTCCACAATTAAAATCCAGGAATTTTTCGAGTTGTTTTTTCTGTCCTTCAAGATTATACTGTATCTCATCAGTTGATAAAAGCTGCCTTTCAGCCGTTTTCCCTGAAGGGTCACCTACCATGCCTGTTGCGCCACCTACCAGTACTATGGGTTTATGACCTGCTCTTTGAAAGTGAACCAATAACATAATAGGAACAAGACTTCCAATATGTAATGAATCAGCCGTCGGGTCAAATCCAATATATCCGTTTACGGATTCTTTCTTCAGCAGTTCCTGGGTCCCGGGCATAATGTCATGAATCATTCCACGCCAGCTTATCTCTTCAATAAAGTCAATCATAATAAAAAAATTAATGAATGCAAAGATAGAAATTAAGGTTGAATGTATCCTAAATCAAATCGGTCTTTTGAGGCAGGATGGTTGTTTCAATATTTCTGTTTTATTATGAGAACTGTTCGTGGTATAATAATAAGATGATACTCATCCAATCACTTTTTTAATAATTTCTTTTATGATTGAACTGGCTTCAGTTATTTGATTTTCAGTTATTATCAATGGTGGAGCCAGCCTGATGCTATTAGTGGTAGATAGAAACCCGAAAGTGATAATCCCCTCATTGAGGCATTGCTTTACGATTTTCTGCACAATTTCTTCAGATTCGAATTCCAGAGCGATCATTAATCCTTTCCTGCGAATTTCCTTTATCCCTTTATGCTTCAATAATTTTTCGAATAACGCTCCTTTATATTCAACATCGCCTATGATCCGGTCTTCAATTAGGACTTCCAGGTTGGCTAATGCGGCAGCACAATGTACAGGATGTCCACCAAAGGTAGTAATATGTCCGAGTATTGGGTCATGCGTAAAGGCCTGCATTTTTTCTTTGGAAGAAATAAAGGCGCCAATAGGCATGCCACCACCCATTGCTTTGGCCATGGTCAGGATATCAGGTACCACATCGTAATGTTCAAAAGCGAACAATTTTCCGGTGCGCCCAAAGCCAGTTTGCACTTCGTCAAAAATAAGAAGCGTACCGGTATCATTGCATTTTTCTCTCAGGCGTTTGAGATATCTTGTTGAAGGAATTCGTACCCCGGCATCACCCTGAATAGGTTCAATGATCACAGCGGCTGTTTTTTCGTTAATTTTTCCCAGTTCCTCTGTGTTATTAAATCTTAAAAAATGAACCCCGGGGAGCAACGGGCGGTACCGGAATTTTTTTTTCTCATTTCCGCTGACACTAAGCGATCCAAGAGTACTCCCATGATAGCTGTTATAAAAGGATACGATATCCGTTCTTCCGGTTATCCGCTTTGCGAGCTTAATTGCTCCTTCGTTGGCTTCTGTGCCTGAATTCACAAAATATATATTATCCAGCGTGCCAGGAAGCAGTGAAAGCAATTTATGAGCCAGTAGTGACTGCGGTTTCTGAATGAATTCACCATAAGCCATTACGTGCATATATCGATCTAACTGGTCCTTAATGGCCTGAACAACCCTGGGATGACGGTGTCCAATATTTGAAACAGCAATTCCGGAGATAAGGTCCATATATTTCCCCCCATTTGAATCAAACAGGAAAATCCCTTCTGCTTTTTCAATTTCCAGGCCCAGTGGGTATGGCGAAGTCTGGGCAACATTCCTGAAAAAGAATTTTTTATAGTCAGATTGTCTGGTAATTTCTGCCATGGTTTTTCCTGCTATAACTTAAGATTAACGGTTTTGCCGGATGCAATATCAAATAATTCTATCTTGGTAAATTTACTTCCCCTGGCATTATGGGCCCTGAAAACCAACTTATATTTTCCAGGCTGGAGTGCGAGAGAGGTGTTTTTCGATTCTGAATTGAGATTGTAAATCCAGTTCTCTGATCCATCAGGATTTATCAGGTAAATACTTCCCGAACCCGGAAAGTTCCTGTTTAAGTTCAGCAAGCCGGGGGGTGGAATTTCTATCCGAACCAAATCTGCCGGTTTTAGATAAATACCGGAATATCTTATGTGGGGAAGGGTAGTGATCTGCAAATCATAGTAGCCGGCAAGATAATCATGCTTTTCTCCAATATCCAGGCTATGAAGAATGGATGTATCATCTTTTTCGTACAACAGGACCTTAACATCTTTGCCATACTCAGAATGGTTTTTTTGACTGACCATCAATGCTCCCTGTGGGCATTTGATCCGGATCACATTGTGTTTGCCGGGGATGATTTTAGGATTCATCTGGTAAACCGGGGGAACTGTATTTACCCGGATATGATAGGAAAGGACCGCATCCACCTCCACAGAATCCGGGCGTCCATCGTGGTCTTTGTAATGGATGAATTCATAAACCGGCTCATAAGTAAAACTATTGATGAAGGTAACATTGATGTCGGTAATTGTTGGCTGATCCTTTTCATCCAGTAATTCAAGGCTTACCGTGGTTCTGTCCAATGTTTGGAATATGGCCTTGTTCAACGACGATCTCAGGTCATTAATTTTTTTTGCATCAAAATACTGACCCATACATTCAAATTCTTTTCCTTCATTGTCTTCCATTCCCAATCCTATGATAAAAGGTCTGAGAAAGATATTTCTTTTCTGAAGGGCGAGTGATACTTCACAGGGATCTCCATCACAGGACTCAATGCCATCCGTAATAATAATGATGATATTCCTAACATCTTTTTCAGCAGGGAAATCATTTGCCGCCTGTGCAAGAGAATAAGCAATGGGTGTAGTTCCCATAGGTTCAATCTGGTTCAGTTTCTGTATGATCTGCCGGTGGTTTTCCCGGCTGAATCCGACCTCAAGTCTGCTATCGTCGCATCGCTGATACTTTCTGTGAAATTGATGGCCATATACGCGAAGTGCCAGTTCGAGGTTCTCATTAACTTTCAGGGAATCTATCAGGTCGGAAAGAAGTTTTTTGGCTGCATTGATCCGTAAGGTAGGCCCCCAGGGGGCTAGCATACTGCCAGAACCATCGAGCAGGAAAAGTATCCTGGTTTTTTGAGGGGGTTTCTGTTGATAAACCTGTCCTGTAAGATCAGTGCATATGATCAGGGAAAAAAATAAAAAGCTATATTTCAGGCTGCGGTACATAGGTCCAGTAGTCTTTAACAAATGTCCGCTATAATGATATAAAAAAGTATAAAAACCGTGGAATTCCCCGGTGTATTATTACCTATAATATCTGAGAGGCGTGATCCTTCGTTTTAACTTTTTCAATGATATCCGAAATTCTGCCTTTTTCATCTATAACAAATGTGACTCGGGCAGTCCCCATGTATTTCCTGCCATACATTGATTTTTCAACCCATGTGCCATATTTTTCATGAATCATTTTTTCAGTATCCGCTACAAGTTTGAAAGGCAATTCATACTTATCGATGAACTTTTTATGCGATTTCTCATTATCGGAACTAACGCCGAGGATCTCATATCCCTTGGAGAGAAATTGATCATAATTATCTCTCAGATTACAAGCTTCGGCCGTACATCCAGGGGTATTATCTTTCGGATAAAAGTACAACACAACCTTTTTGCCCTTAAAATCAGATAACCGCACTTTATTACCATCCTGATCAATACTTTCAAATTCGGGGGCCGGATCGCCAATATTTAGTTTCATAATATTAATTGATTTGAGTTTTAAATTGATTGATATTTCCTACCTGGTCTTCAACATATAGTATAAACTCACCATTTATCGGATTGTTTGGGATCAGGGGAACAGACCATATTAAATCCTGTTTAGGATCATAATGCATCAGCAGCCATTTGCCATTTATTGTTGCTTTAAATTCCTTAATTCCTGCCAGGTCATCTTTTATTTTAAAACTAGCTCTTTTCCTGTTAAGCTGAACGGGTGTGATTACCGGTCCTATCGTATCAGGTAAAATGGTGAATTTTCCAAAAGTCCGGGTTGTGATCTTAATTTGTCCATTTTCCCATTCATTGCCTTCAAATGTGAAATTGTTCATGTCCGTAGAACTGTAAACAGCATATTTATCCAAAGGTTCATACAATAATTTTGGTTTGAAATTGATCTGGATCGGATATGCCAAAGGTGTATTCTGATTACCAATAGAAAATATTTCCAGTTTATGATCCTCAAGAACCATATAGTCAGCCTCGAGATATACAGTATCATACAGGGATCGGCGAAAAGATTTTATATCAAATATCCGGTTATAGAAATTAAATTCAGTCGCTGAGGGTAACATTACTTCATAATCGAAGGTGTTGCTTAACCCACAAGAATTAATAGAATCAGGCAATCCAATTCTCATATCCCATAGAAAGAAAATTCGTTCAGATGAATAATAGGCCGGCAGAAGTTCATATTTCATCCTGTTGGCAAAAAGGAAAGCATTTGCAGGTGTTTCGGATTGTGACGGAACGCTGATCAGGAGATTGTTTTCGATCAGTTTTGTTGTAATATCCATGTTCGGAGGGATGGTCGCAATAGCTACTTCAGGATTTGCTTTGGCCCCTTTTACCGGAATGACAAGGCTTGACACATTTCCCCGGGCATCTGAAAGTTCTATTTCAATTTCATGAATTTTATAGTCACGGACAGAGATAATTCCCGAATTCTTTTCAAACTTGTAAAAGGGAAGTTCATTACCATCGTCAATATATAATTTTTGAAATGATTTCCGATTGTTTATCCTGGTTTCAAAATCATAAAAATTAAGGACATGCCTTGAGTCTCCAAAGCTGAAAGTGTCAATCTTAATTTCAATTACCTCAGTGGCATCAAAATACATTGTGATATCAGGAATGCCATTCCGGTTTGCCGCTCCATTTAGTTTGTCATGGGCAAGGATCTGCACGCCAAATTCACCATATACCTCGATCGGATCATCAATATAAAATTCACTCCCCCTTCTCTTTACCGGAAATTCAAAACGTCCAAACAAATGATTGATACGGGATTCTGAATTTTTCGAAATCAAAGCAAAAGACAATACCGTTGGGGGAATATTATCTTTGATTTCATTAAATCCAATTTTCAATGGATTGACTGGGCGTTGAAATTTATCTCTGATCTCAAAATGAAGATGAGGCCCAAGTGAAGAACCTGTATTGCCGGATAATCCAATCAGGTCTCCCCGTTCAATTATAAATTGATTTGATTCAGGAAACAGGTTGATGTTAAAAGTTTCATTTCTATATTGTTCCTCACGGACATAATCATCAATATCTTTTCTGAATTGAAGCAGATGCCCATATACGGAGGTCATACCATTGGGGTGTTTGATATACAAAGCGTGTCCATATCCACCCGATGAAATATTGATCCGGCTAATAAAACCATCTCCGGTCGCATATACAGGCAGCCCGGAAATCCCACTGGTTTTGATATCAATACCTGCATGAAAATGTGTGCTCCTGATTTCTCCCATTGTTCCGGAGAGATAATTTATCTCACCGGGCCTGACCGGGAAAAAAAAAGTCCTCTCATTACCGCCATTTTGAGCGTAAATAAAATTTGTCAGCAAGATAAAAAATACGACCTCAGCAATCCATTTATTTAATTTCAACTTCCAGTAATTTTTTTTCCTCAATATATCCTTCTAATTTATTTCCAATGTTTACCGGACCCACTCCTTTTGGCGTGCCGGTAAATATTAAATCTCCTTCTTTCAATGTAATGAATTTAGAAACAAAGGCCAGTATCTGGTTGAAGGTGAAAAGCATCAGGGAAGAGTTTCCTTTCTGTTTAATCTCTCCATCCATTGTGAGAGAGAAGTTAATGTTATGTAGGTCGGTAAATTCTTTTAATGGTAAAAAATCCGATATAGGCGCTGATCCATCAAAGCCTTTTGCTAAGGCCCAGGGGAGGCCTTTCTGTTTTAGTTTCGATTGTAAATCCCTGGCGGTAAAATCAATGCCGATTCCTATGCCATCATAATATCGGTGGGCGAATTTTTCCTGGATATTTTTTCCCATTTTACATATTCTGAGTACCAGTTCAACTTCATAATGAATATCCCTGGAAATATCAGGATAATAAAAAGGCTGATTGTTTCTAATCAGGGCAGTATCCGGTTTCGTGAATATTACTGGTTCATCGGGGCGTTCATTATTCAACTCCTCAATATGTTCAACATAATTTCGGCCAATGGCAATAATCTTCATAAAACTGTTTTTCACAAAAATAGAAGATATAAGGCTTTCCGCCTTGTTTTAATTTTAATTTTTTATTGGTTATGGAAGATGCCTTATAGAATATAACGATTTACAGATGGATATGGACGGACTCGTACAACAATGTTCATATTTGGACATACTAAAAATAAAAATAGTGCGTAAATGGAGAAATATCAAGGGTTTAAAAACTGGCATATTAATTGAAACCTGAAGAAGCAATAACTTAAACACGATATGGAAAGCATTCAAAACAAAAGAAGGATTCATGAGATAGAAACAAATATCTGTCTTTCGAGGAACGCGTTAATTGTTCTATTAATGGCCTCCCTGATTGGTGTCATAACAGGTCTGTCCGGATGGATTTATAATCCATCACTGCTGGAATTGCCGGTTAGCTATCATATGATCATCACAGCCGCAAGCCTTTTTTTGTTATTAATTACCTTCACAGCCAATATTTATTTTAGAAATATGAAGTTAATAATGAGGAAATTCCATTGATCAAGTGACGCAGCCAAATGAATATCTTGGTGCCCGGGGTTAAGCCAGGATCAATGCTTTTTCAAAGGCGACATAAAAAGTAGTACCCTTACCTGGTTCTGATTCACACCAGACACGTCCCCTCATCAGATCAACAAATTTTTTAACAATTGACAAACCCAATCCGTTGCTGGTTTCTCCGTCAGTGGGCCTGGCTGACAACAGGCTTTTTTCCTGGAATAGAAAACCTTGATCCGTTGTACTGAATCCCGGCCCCTGGTCTTTTATCATAATGAAACAATGATCGTTCTCTTCATAAGTTCTTATTAAGATATCCCTTTTATGTTGTGAGAATTTCAATGCATTGGATAGAAGATTTTCAATGATCTGTGTTAAATAATTGCGATCAACCATGGCATAGGCTTCCTGTGAATCTTCAATAATCCTGATTTGTTTTCTCTTTGATTCATTTAAATAAAGTTCGATTACATGCCGGGTTACCTGTTGAATGTTAACCGCCTCCAGTTCCAGGTTAACATTTTCTGTATCGATCGCTTTTATGTCAAGGATTTTATTGATCATTTCCTGCATTCTTCGGAGTGATTTCCTGATAAGCATAAAACTATGGTTTTGATCATCCGGAAGTATGGTAATTTTTTCCTTGATCATGTCCGCCATGGTTAGTGCACTCGTAAGCGGATTTTTCAGGTCATGAGCCACTATCCGGATCAGACGGTTTTTTTCTTCATTAAGCTGTTTTAAATTTCTGTTATTTTCATTTATCAATTTGTTTTTGGCTGCAATTTTTTGGCTTGTTCTATTGGTGTTGACGTATGCCCAGAGGACAAATATTAATACGATGATGGAGGTAGATATGCTTAAAATCAGAATGATTTTCTGGGCTTCAGATTTTTGCAATTCGGCATTTTTTAATTTATGCTGTTGTTCCAGGGATTCGATCTGTTTTTCTCTCAGTGCTTCCTGTTGGCGACGGTTTTGCAGCTCCAGCTCATTTTCTTTCATTTTACTTTGAAGTAAAACCAACTCATTAAGCTGTCGTTCAGCGTTAAGCTTTTGTTTATATAGTTCTATTGCCTGGCTATCCTGACGTTGTTTTAATTCCTGGTTCTTAATGGCAGCATTTTTTAATTCGCTTTCAGTTAATAATAATTCGTTTTGCTTTTTATAGTTATCAAGGTCTAGCCGCAATAGGGCCTCACTCAAGGTATCGAGTTCCTGCTGAAAAAACTGTTCAATATTGGCAAATACCATTCTTTCGGTATTTGTAGAATGCTGCCGTATAAGCTTCATCAATTCTTTTTGATTTTTTAACTCCAGGCTGTCCTTATATGCCATGTATTTATTATTGGCCTCATACGCCAGTTTATACCTTTCCAGACTTTCATATCCCCTGGCAAGAAGCAGATAACTTTTCATCAGATTTTCTTTCTTATCCAATCTTTCATAAATACTGATGGCCTTACTGCAATAATCAATACTGCTTTTAAAATCACTCAACTTATAATGAACTTCAGCCAGTTTAAAATTGACCAGGCCAATATCTTTTTGGTTTTGAGTTGATTCAAAGATCTGAAGGGCGCTGTCGTAAAACACAATGGCTTTATAATAATCATCCGGAGGATTTAGATTGGCCCAATAAACAGAAAAATTTCCCTGATAGATCAGTTCCTCAGCCTTTAAGTGTAATATCTGATCAGGCAATGCTTTTTTATTCTGCCGGCTATAAAGAAGATCAAATTGATATATGCCGATGTTATAGAAATGGTCGAAATTAGGCATATCATAATAGATTCTGATTACCTTTAGAAGAGAGGATAATTGACCAAATACACTATTATGTCTTTTCCAATATTCTCTTATCTGGGTTTGTAAATTGATTGCGGCCTGATAATCTTCAAGTACAATATAATTTTCAGAAAGGTCCTCCATCAATTCAATGGAACTTTTTTCATTGTGGTCAATATAGAGTTTTAAAAGGTTTTCCTGAAAGGCGACTGCCTGGTAATAGTTTTTGTTCTCAACATGCAGCCTGATTATAATCTCCAGTAATTCTATTTGTTTATAAACATCATTTCTGCTCACTTCGAGTCTGTAAGAATCTGTGAACTTTTCAATGGATTTATTGGTCAAGCCTATATGATAATACATATGACCCAATTCCTGATAAACCTCGGATCGGCATCCATACCCTTTTACATGTTTAAGTTTCTGAACAGCAATCCAATAATTTTTTAATGCATTCTGTTGATCCCCTTTTATTCGGTAAGCCTTGCCGGATAAGTAATAGGCATTTGCAATTTGATTCGCCGGGGCAAGGTTGATATCATAGGCAGTTATTCTATTTGTATAATAGATAGCCGAGTCGAGCATATTGTAATTAAGGAATTCGGTTGCTTTCTTAAGGTCATCCTTAATAATTGTAATTCTTTTTATTGAATCAGCATGTAGGATTGAATCCAGC
>CAZYDB010000105.1:11100-13695 GCA_964645995.1 uncultured Roseivirgaceae bacterium | reverse complement strand
AAGTTGCGTTTCGAACTACTTCTTCTGCCTTTTTAAATTTTGAAAATTTAGCCGCCTCTTCTTTTCCCCGGTTCAACTTTTCAGAAACAAAAAACAATGCCTTTTTTGTCTCTTCCAATGCTTTCTCCGGATCTTCAAAAGTATCGGCGACCACCTGGCGGGTGCTCTCCCTGACACCCAGGAACCGTTGATGGATGACGATAAAGGATATTATCAGAATAACTGCAGCGGCAACCTTATACAGGCCAGCCAGATAACGGCGACTTCCAGCACCGGAATTTTGGTTTATGCTTTTCAGCACTCTTTCCTCAAAACCTGAGGATAACCCGGTCTCCTGCTCCTCTTTATAGAACCTGAACATCGAACGGTATCTTTTCAGGTCTTCAGGAAGGTCTTCCCGCAGGAAATAGGCTTTTATGCTTTTCTCTTCTTCAAGACTGGTTTCACAATTCCAGTATTTCTCAAGAAGTTGTCTAACTTGATCAGAGTCCATAACGTTCGGTTTTTAAGATCTTCTTTCTCATATTCTCTCTTGCCCTGTAAAGGGTTACTTTCACCAGGTTGGCATCGATACCCATTACCCGGGCCATCTCTTTATAACTATATCCTTCTATCTCCCGGAGAACCAGCGCCTCCTTCTGTTTTTCAGGTAATGAATTGATCAGCCTCCTGATATCTTCTGCCGTTTCCTTCTCTTCGAGGATAATGTCAGGATGCTTTTCAAATCCCTCATCTTCTTTTAATCCGGAGGTATCAACCCATTGGTATCGGTTTGACTTAAGGATGTCATATACAAGATTTCTGGTAATTGTCATGCTCCAGGCTTCTATGTTTTTTATCTTTTTAAAATCCGATTTTTTATTCCATAATCTGATAAATACCTCCTGAACAATATCTTCAGCGGTCCCGTTATCTCTGATATAGGACCGTGCAAAACGGAAAAGCTTGTCCTTTAGAGGAAAAATCTCTTTTTTGAAGTACTCCAGATACATTTCAAACGGAAGACGATACAGTACTGAAAATGTTACGTGGCATGGTCAATTTTTGATGATCATATGATAATTGCCAACATAATGTATGGTAATAAATTGACTTTAAACATAAAATTATCGGATATTTACCCTATCAGAAGTAGCAATACATGGATTTTATTTCATCCTATAACAATCTGCCCTATTCAGAATCCTTCATTGAAAACCTTATCTTTCACGGCGGTTTATTATTGTCTTCCTTTTTAATGGTAATTTTATTCCTGTTATGGAGAGCCTATGAAAACAAAAAAAGATCGATTATAAGTCTGAGGGTGAAAAACAAGGAAGTTGAGGCAGCGCACCAGGAACTTGAAGAGAAGAATCTTATCCTAAAGAACAAGAACAAGGAACTTACCGAGGCTAAGGAGAAGGCAGAGATGGCCACCCGGGCAAAACAACAGTTTTTGTCAAATATGAGTCATGAGATCAGGACCCCGCTAAATGCAATCCTTGGAATAACCGATCTTCTGTTAATGGAACAAAGGAACAAAGAGGAAAAAGAGTTTTTACAGAATATCAGATTTTCGGGAAAAAATCTACTCGTATTGATAAATGATATCCTGGACATTTCAAAAATTGAAGAGCAAAAGATCACACTTGAAGAAACAGCTTTTGATTTTTATCACTTCATCCGCAACATGATCAATAGTTTTCAAATACGCGTAAATGAAAAAGATCTTACCTTTAAATTTGACATAGACCCTGAAATAAACAATACATTAATAGGAGATCAGCATCGTTTATCCCAGATCCTGAACAATTTGCTTGAGAACGCCCTTAAATTTACAGAAAAGGGGTTTATTGAATTCGCAATACAAAAGATCAGTGAATCCGGTTCAGATGTTACGCTGCGATTCAGAATAAAGGATACTGGCATTGGGATCTCGGAAGAGGAGAAATTGCGTATTTTTGACCGTTTTGAACAGGCACGCTCGGACACCTCCCGAAAGTATGGCGGCAGCGGGTTAGGGTTGTCGATCACCAGGCACCTGATCGAATTAATGGATAGCAAAATTGTCCTGGTAAGCCAGGTTGGCCGGGGAACGGAATTTTATTTTGATATCTGCTTCAAAATTGGAGAAATGGAACCTGTGGCTCTGCAGGAATATGATAAACAGCAAGCAGGAGGGCATGAAAATATAAAACGTACGGTGCTTGTTGCCGAGGATAATGAGTTGAATATGAAAGTAGTCACAAAATTTCTTGAAAAATGGAATTTCTCCGTGGACCAGGCACCAAACGGACAAGTCGCTTATGACAAATGCTTAAAAAGTGAATACGATATTATTCTGATGGACCTTCATATGCCCGTAATGGATGGATGGGAAGCAGCAAGGCAGATCAGGAGCCTGCCAAAAAAATCGATGAAAACTATACCTATCATTGCCCTGACGGCCGACGTCACGGTCGGGGACAAGGAGTCGTTCGTCAACGCTGGTCTTTCGGATTTTGTATCAAAACCGTTTAATCCTATCGAATTAAAGGAAAAAATAGATAAATATATTATATCCTCCGAAAAAACACCCTGAAAAACAATACACATCCAGGTTATTTAACCATATTC
>CAZYDB010000105.1:0-11090 GCA_964645995.1 uncultured Roseivirgaceae bacterium | reverse complement strand
TGATTGTATCCGTACCGCCCGTTTATTACCCGAGACCTGTTAATGATAAGGAGTTTTAACCAGGATTATTCACCATAATGTCCATATTTTAAAACCAAGTTACTGGTATCCGGTTAATAATTAATTTGTTAGATACAGCGTTAATCCCGATAAGCACCCCGCCTAAAGCAGGGGGACTTCATCTGCCCGAGGGGGGTATGAATTTTCAGATTAAAAAATCCTCAATACCTGATGAATTATATAATGATAAATCAAATTATTTATTATTTTGAAAGATACATTTGACAATATTTGTAAAAATCACAACCTGAAGCTTTTTTTTTGAATAAATTGCTTTGATATTAAAATTTTTTAACTGACTTTTGAATTTCAATTTTCAAAAAGATCTTTTTTTTAGAAAAAACATGATGAATAATTCAAGATCTATATTGTCTGTGATTATTAACGTACTTGTGATTCCCTACCAGGATTCGTGAGAAAGGATATATATGATCAATTAAAAGAAGCCTTTCTTACGTCAGAAAGGCTTTTTTAATATATAATCAATGAAAGAAATCAATAAATACAGTCAGAAGATCACGCAGAATGAGTCCCAGCCTGCTTCCCAGGCCATGTTATATGCCCTGGGGATTGAAGAAGATGATCTAAAAAAGGCTCAGATAGGTATTGTAAGCACTGGTTTTCAGGGCAATCCCTGTAATATGCATTTAAATGATCTTGCCGGTGAAGTTAAAAAAAGCGTTAACGGACAGGATCTGCTGGGTCTGGTTTTTCATACGATCGGTGTAAGTGACGGCATTCCGAACGGAACAGAAGGCATGAAATATTCCCTGCCCTCCAGAGATATCATCGCAGATTCAATTGAGACGGTTGTTAACGCACAGCATTATGATGCGGTTGTTTCCGTGGTTGGTTGTGATAAAAATATGCCGGGTGCCATCATGGCTATGGCAAGACTAAACCGGCCTGCAATTTTGCTGTATGGCGGCACAGTGAAGAAAGGAATTTGGAAAGGAGAAGATCTGAATATCATTTCTGCCTTTGAAGCCTATGGCAAGAAGTTAAAAGGCGAAATCGAGGAAGAAGATTATAAAGGGATCATTAAAAATTCAATTCCTGGTGCCGGGGCCTGCGGAGGAATGTATACGGCAAACACCATGGCTTCTGCCATCGAAGCCTTGGGCATGAGTCTCCCCTTCAGTTCCTCCAATCCTGCGGTAAGTCCTGAAAAAATTACTGAATGCACCCAGGTGGGGGCTGCCATAAAAAACCTTCTTGAAAAAGATATTTGTCCAAGAGACATCATGACCAAAAACGCATTTGAGAATGCCATCACGCTGGTTATGGCTCTCGGCGGCTCTACTAACGCTGTTATGCACCTGATCGCCATGGCCAAAGCGGCGGCAGTTGATCTTTCCCTTGAAGATTTTCAACGGATCAGCAATAACACCCCCTACCTGGCCGACCTCAAGCCCAGCGGCAGGTATCTGATGGAGGACCTTCACCAGGTCGGTGGTATTCCGGCCGTAATGAAATACCTGCTCAGGAAGGGATACCTGGATGGTAGTTGTCTGACAGTAACAGGAAAGAGCCTGGCTGAAAATCTTGAAAAAGTTGATGATCTAAAAGACGGCCAGGATATTATTCATACCCTGGAAAACCCGATGAAGCCTGTTGGCCATATACAAATTTTATACGGCAATCTGGCTGAAGACGGCGCTGTTGCTAAAATTACCGGCAAGGAAGGAGAGAAATTCTCCGGATCCGCCAGAGTCTTCGACAATGAATATGATGCCATTGAAGGAATAGGGAAAACCGTTCAAAAGGGTGATGTGATTGTAATCAGATACGAGGGTCCTAAAGGAGCGCCCGGCATGCCTGAAATGCTGAAACCAACGGGAGCCGTGATGGGTGCCGGGCTGGGCAGTGAAGTAGCCCTGATCACCGACGGGCGGTTTTCAGGTGGCTCCCATGGCTTTGTCGTGGGTCATATTACCCCCGAAGCACAGGAAGGTGGTATGATAGGGCTCGTAAAAGACGGTGACTTGATCACCATCGATGCAGTCAATAATTCTATCGCCGTTGATCTTACGAATGAAGAGATAGCGAAAAGGAAAAAAGAATGGAGAAAGCCTCCATATAAATATTCAAAAGGAATTTTAGGTAAATATATTAAACTTGTATCTTCTGCTTCAGAAGGTTGTATAACAGATTAAACAATAGGTATATGTCAACACTAGAAAAAACCCGGCTTTCAGAAAAAAAGCATAAGTTACTAAAAGTAACAGGATCAGAAGCGGTCATCCTTTCATTACTGGAAGAAAAAGTGGATACCATATTCGGTTATCCCGGGGGGGCTATTATGCCCATTTATGATGCTTTATACGGATACATGGATCGTGTAAACCATGTTCTCGTGCGTCATGAGCAGGGAGCTGCCCATGCGGCACAGGGTTATGCAAGGGTATCCGGAAAGGTGGG
The DNA here is from genome assembly GCA_964645995.1 of uncultured Roseivirgaceae bacterium. GTDB lineage: Bacteria > Bacteroidota > Bacteroidia > Cytophagales > Cyclobacteriaceae > JAGTVG01. The sequence goes on along the minus strand of CAZYDB010000105.1, from coordinate 8,609 downwards.
TGTGTGTTTTGCAACCAGTGGCCCCGGTGCTACTAACCTGATGACAGGGATTGCCGATGCCCACATCGATTCCACTCCTCTCGTATTGATCACCGGCCAGGTTCCCTCCCATCTGCTGGGTACAGATGCCTTCCAGGAAACCGATGTGCTTGGCATTTCAATGCCTGTTACCAAATGGAATCACCAGATCACCCGGGCAGAAGAAATCCCTGAAGCTATTGCAAAAGCTTTTTATATTGCCAGAACCGGAAGACCCGGTCCGGTCCTTCTGGACATAACCAAGGACGCCCAGTTTGGCAGTTTTGATTTTAAATATGAAAAATGTGAAAAGATCAGGAGCTACCATCCTTATCCTACACCACCGGATCAACAGATCACTGATGCTGCTGAACTGATCAACAAAGCCAAGAAACCCTATATCCTGGCAGGACATGGGGTATTGATCTCCAATGCGGAGAAAGAATTATTGCTTCTGGCAGAAAAAGCGGATATCCCGGTTGCGCAAACCCTTCTCGGTCTATCCTGTTTTCCGCCGGATCATCGTAATTATGTAGGCTACCTGGGCATGCACGGGAACTACAGTCCAAATATAAAGACCAATGAATGTGATGTGCTGATTGCCATAGGCATGCGTTTTGACGACAGGGTTACAGGAGATCTCAAGCGGTATGCCAGGCAGGCAAAAGTTATCCATATTGAGATCGACCCCTCAGAAATCGATAAAAATGTAAAAGCTGAACTGGGTATCAATGCCGATGCCAAATATGCCCTTGAAAAACTACTTCCACATATTGAAAAGAATGATCATTCCGACTGGATCGATGAATTCAAAGCCCTGGATAAAGTGGAGTATGAAAAAGTTATCAGAGACCAGATACACCCTGATTCACCAGAGATCCGTATGGCAGAAGTCGTATATCAATTATCAGAGATCACCAAAGGGGAATCAATTATCGTCACTGATGTCGGTCAGCACCAGATGATCGCCTCAAGATATTACCACTTCCGGAAACCTAATCAACTGGTCACTTCCGGCGGACTGGGCACCATGGGATTCGCTTTACCTGCCTCCATGGGATCGACCCTGGGCGTAAAAGGACAGGATGTGGTCGCTATTATAGGAGATGGCGGGTTTCAGATGACCTTGCAGGAACTGGGAACAATCGCTCAATACAAGATCCCGGTAAAGATCATTATCCTTAATAACCATTTTCTCGGAATGGTGCGGCAGTGGCAACAATTATTCTTTGAGAGAAGATATTCCTTTACCGAGATGACCAATCCTGATTTTGTCAGGATCGCTCAGGGCTTTGGTATTCCGGCCACAAGGATAGAAGACCGCCAGGAGCTGGATCAGAAAATACGGGAAATGCTGGCCCATGACGGCCCTTATCTCCTGGAAATCGAAGTTGAAAAAGAAGATAATGTTTTCCCGATGGTTCCATCAGGTGACTCCGTTACAAACATTAGGTTGGATTAAATAAAACATATAAAATCATGTCTGATATTTATCAAGATAATACTGATACTTCCCTTCGTAAGCGATATACCATATCTGTATTAAGTGAAGACAGGCCCGGTTTACTGAACCGTGTCACCATTATCTTCACCAGAAGGAAGCTGAATATAGAAAGCATAAACGTTTCCACTTCGGAAGTTCCCGGGGTAAGCCGGTACACACTCGTCGTCAATACTACGAAAGACCAGGCTGAAAAATTAGTTAAGCAAATCAGAAAACTGGTTGAGGTCCTCGGCGCTTTCGTTTATGAAGAAGACGAGATCTATTACCAGGAAATTGCCCTTTACAAGGTGCCTACCAAGATCTTTCTGCACGGTAATAAAATTGAGAACCTGGTACGGGCCAACAACGCAAGAATTCTCGTGATCGAAGAAGATTTTATCGTAATAGAAAAAACAGGACATAAACAGGAAACGCAGCAACTATTTAATTTGCTCAATGAATATGGCGTACTTGAATTCGTGAGGTCGGGAAGGGTAGCTATTTCCAAATCCAAAAGACAAACCCAGACCTATCTCGACGAACTGGAAAATTCAGAAACTCATATATTAAATTCAAACGGACAAGATAAATATGGCAAAAATTAACTTTGGTGGTGTCGAAGAAAATGTCATCACCCGGGAGGAATACCCCCTGGAAAAAGCACTTGAAACACTTAAGGGAGAAACAATTGCAATCATTGGTTATGGCGTTCAGGGTCCCGGACAGGCACTGAATCTCAAAGATAACGGCTTCAATGTGATCGTTGGCCAGCGCAAACCCTCACGGTCCTATGACAAGGCTATCCAAGATAGCTGGATCGAAGGAGAAAGTCTATTCTCCATTGAAGAAGCGTTAGACCGGGGAACGATCATCTTTTACCTGCTTTCCGATGCCGCCCAGATTCAATTATGGCCTACCGTAAAGGAAAAACTGTCGGAAGGAAAATCGCTTTATTTCTCTCATGGTTTTGGCATCACCTATAAGGAAAGAACGGGTATCATCCCTCCTGATAATGTAGATGTCTTCCTCGTTGCTCCAAAAGGATCAGGTACCAGCCTCAGGCGTATGTTCGTTCAGGGCAAGGGACTCAACTCCAGTTTTGCCATACACCAGGACTATACCGGCAAAGCCCGTGAAAAGGCTATTGCGGTGGGTATCGGCATCGGTTCCGGATATCTTTTTGAAACGACCTTTAAAAACGAAGTGTACAGCGACCTTACCGGCGAAAGAGGTACTTTGATGGGTGCCATACAAGGTATCTTTGCCGCTCAATATGAAATCCTAAGAAAAAAAGGTCACTCTCCTTCCGAGGCATTCAATGAAACAGTGGAGGAACTCACCCAGAGCCTGATGCCGCTGGTTGCCGAAAACGGCATGGACTGGATGTATGCCAACTGTTCGACGACGGCGCAACGCGGTGCGTTGGACTGGTGGAAAAAATTCAGGGATGCAGCAAAACCAGTATTCAGTGAATTATATGACAGTGTGGCAAGTGGTAATGAAGCACAGAAATCCATCGATGCCAACAGTCAGCCCGACTACCGTGAAAAACTTGAAGAAGAACTGAAAGAGCTCAGGGAGTCAGAAATGTGGCAGACAGGATCGGAAGTACGTAAATTAAGGCCGGAATCAAACGGGTAAGCTAACCGCTCATATATTATATGTCTTCAGAGAACAGAATATACATCTTCGATACTACCTTACGTGATGGCGAACAGGTGCCGGGATGTCAGCTGAACACTATTGAAAAGATTGAGATCGCCAAAGCATTGGAAGAGCTGGGAGTCGATGTGATTGAAGCCGGATTCCCGGTATCCAGTCCCGGTGACTTCAATTCAGTTGTTGAGATCGCCAAACACGTTGCCAGGCCCACCATTTGTGCCCTTACAAGAGCAGTTGAAAAAGATATCGATGCCGCCGCTGAGGCTCTTCAGCATGCCGTTAAAGGCCGCATACACACTGGCATCGGTACCTCTGACTATCATATCACGAATAAACTGAAATCCAATCGTGAGGAGATCATAGAAAGAGCGGTGGCAGCAGTCAGGTATGCCAGAAAATTTGTTGGTGATGTTGAATTTTATGCTGAAGATGCAGGACGTACAGATAATATCTACCTCGCTAAAGTGGTTGAGGCGGTTATCAAAGCCGGAGCCACGGTCGTGAATATTCCTGATACTACCGGTTATTGCCTCCCTCAGGAATATGGAGAGAAAATAAAATTCCTCATTGATAATGTCCCTGGAATCGATAAGGTCGTTATCTCGACCCATTGTCATAACGACCTGGGAATGGCCACGGCCAATTCGGTTTCCGGCATCCTGAATGGAGCCAGGCAGGTTGAAGTCACATTAAATGGCATTGGCGAACGCGCCGGCAACACCTCACTTGAAGAAGTGGTGATGACATTAAAAAGTCATAAAGAGCTTCATTATGAAACCAATATTAAATCCAGGCATATCTATCAGACCAGCCGGCTGGTAAGTAACCTGATGAATATGCCGGTACAGGCCAATAAGGCAATTGTAGGCCGTAATGCTTTCGCCCATTCCTCGGGAATACATCAGGATGGGGTCCTGAAGCACCGCGAAAACTACGAGATCATCGATCCCCGTGATGTCGGCGTTACGGAATCGGCCATCCTGCTCACGGCCAGAAGTGGGCGTGCAGCCCTGAAGCACCGGCTGAAACTGATGGGTTATGACCTGGCTAAGGACAAACTTGATCAGGTGTATCAGGAATTCCTCGTCCTGGCCGACAAAAAGAAAGATATCAGGGATGAAGACCTTTCCCTGCTGGTAGGTGTAGTAAAGCGGGAAGAAAACCGTATCAAGCTGGACGCTCTCCAGGTGTTTACCGGAAAGAACCTGAAACCGATGGCCAACGTACAACTGGATATCGGAGGTGAATTCTTTATCGCTATAGCCTCAGGTAACGGCCCGGTTGATGCCGCCATCAAAGCCGTTCAGAAGATCATTTCCAGGACGATCGTTCTGGAGGAATTTCTTATTCAGGCAATCACCAGGGGAAGTGATGACATCGGCAAAGTGCATATGCAAATAGAACATGAAGGTTTGCGCTACCATGGCTTTGGCGCCAGTACAGATATCATTACTGCCTCGGTGGAAGCCTATATCGACGCGATCAATAAAATAAAAATCAAGGATAAAAAATCATTAAGTAACAAAATATATTTAAGTGGAACAGAAAACGTTGTTTGATAAGATCTGGGATGCTCATGTGGTAAAGGAAGTGGAAAAAGGACCCCAGGTTCTATATATCGATAAACATTTTATTCATGAAGTGACCAGCCCGGTTGCCTTTCTTGGACTTGAAAGAAGAGGGCTCCAGGTCAGCCGGCCGGACAAGACCATTGCTACCCCTGATCATAATGTGCCTACCATTAATCAGCAAATGCCCATTAAAGATGCTCTTTCCAGGAAACAGGTGGATCAGCTGACTAAAAATTGCGAAAAACATAATATCCAGCTTTGCGGACTTAACCACCCATGGCATGGTATCGTCCATGTGATCGGCCCTGAACTGGGCATTACCCAACCGGGTATGACGATCGTCTGTGGCGACAGCCATACCTCTACCCATGGCGCTTTCGGGGCCCTCGCTTTCGGCATCGGAACCAGCGAAATTGAAATGGTGCTGGCTACCCAGTGTATTCTACAACCTAAACCCAAAAGCATGCGGATCACCATTAATGGCGATTTACGACCCGGCGTGACTTCCAAGGATATCATTCTCTATGTTATTTCGAAAATCGGTACCGGTGGAGGCACTGGTTATTTCATTGAATATGCCGGTACTGCCATAGAAAATCTCTCCATGGAGGCCAGAATGACTATATGTAATATGAGCATTGAATCCGGTGCGAGAGGGGGAATGATCGCACCCGATGAAACCACCTTTGCCTATATCAAAGGACGCGAGTATGCCCCTGAAGGAGAAGACTGGGAAAAGATGCTTTCCTTCTGGCGGTCATTACCCACCGATAAAGGCGCTTCCTTTGATAAAGAGTACAATTTTGATGCGGATGATATTACGCCCATGATCACCTTCGGAACCAATCCGGGTATGGGACTTAAAATAAACAATCCCATTCCAGAACTGGAAAGTGTACCGGTTTCGAAAAGAGAAACTTATCAGAAATCACTCAGATACATGGGTTTTGAACCCGGGGAGCCGATGCTCGGAAAAAAAATTGATTATGTCTTCGTGGGAAGCTGCACTAATGGCCGTATTGAAGATCTGAGATCGGTAGCATTAATCGTTAAGGGAAGAAAAAAAGCCGGTCATGTAACCGCCTGGATAGTTCCCGGCTCCAAGCAGGTAGAACAGCAGGCGTATAAGGAAGGACTGGTGCAGATCCTTGAAGAGGCAGGATTTGAACTGCGGCAACCGGGTTGTTCTGCATGCCTGGCAATGAATGACGACAAGATACCGGCAGGAAAATATGCCGTATCCACTTCAAATAGAAATTTCGAAGGTCGACAAGGCCCGGGTGCGAGAACCATGCTTGCCAGTCCCTATACCGCGGCTGCTACGGCAATTAACGGGGTGATAACCGATCCCAGAATGTTTATGAAAGAAACGATGAATTTAAGTGTATAAATTATGCCAATTGATAAATTTAAAACCTTAGAATCAACAGCGGTGCCCCTGCCAATTGAAAATGTGGACACCGATCAGATAATACCGGCCCGGTTTCTGAAGGCAATCGAAAGAAAAGGATTTGGAGATAACCTCTTCAGGGACTGGCGTTATATCAGCAATGGCGATCCGATCGGTGATTTTATATTGAATAACCCGGATTATACGGGTAAAATACTTGTAGCAGGAGAGAATTTCGGCAGTGGCTCCAGCCGCGAACATGCGGCATGGGCGTTGTATGACTATGGTTTCAGGGTGGTGGTGTCGAGTTTTTTTGCCGATATCTTTAAAAACAATGCCCTGAACAATGGCCTGCTGCCGGTACAGGTGACACCCGAATTTCTGGAAAAGATATTTCAGGTGATCAAAGAGGATAAAGACAGCCTTTTCACCACAGATCTGATCAACCAGGAGTTCATCATTAAAAGAACTGGTGAAAAATTTGTTTTCGAGATCAATCCCTATAAAAAGGAATGTCTGCTTAAGGGATACGATGATATCGATTACCTGCTAAGTCTTAAAGAAGCTATAAAAGAATTTGAAAATCAACAGGAACCCGGATTATGAAAACGAAAGAACAGAACCTTGTTACGATCATGGATACCACCCTACGGGATGGAGAACAGACAACGGGAGTATCCTTTTCTGGCAATGAAAAATTAAATATCGCCAAGTTGCTTCTTGATGAAGTAAAGGTTGACCGCCTGGAAATCGCCAGTGCCCGCGTTTCGGAAGGCGAATTTAAAGGTTCGCAGAAAGTGCTGGCTTGGGCTCAGGAGAACGGTTATCTTGACAAGGTGGAGATCCTTGGTTTTGTGGATGGCAAAATTTCGATTGACTGGATCAAAGAAGCAGGTGGTAAGGTAAACAATCTTTTATGTAAAGGATCCTACCGTCATGTCACTCAACAATTAAAAAAGACCCCGGAAGAACACCTGGAAAAGATCAGGGAAGCGATAAATTACGCCACAAAACTTGGTATCAGGACTAATATTTATCTTGAGGACTGGTCCAATGGCATGAGGAATTCCATGGATTACGTGTTTTTCATGATCGATGGATTACAACACGAAAACATCGACCGGCTGATGCTGCCCGATACACTAGGCATCCTCTCACCCGATGAAACGCATGATTTCCTTTCCATGATCCTTGACCGGTATCCAGGTGTGAATTTTGATTATCATCCGCATAATGATTATGACCTGGCCACCGCCAATGTTTATGCCGCGCTGAAAGCAGGGATCCGTTGTATCCATACTACCGTTAACGGCCTGGGAGAACGAGCCGGGAATGTGCCCATGTCGAGTGTTGTTGCCGTGGTAAAGGATCATATGGGATTTGATATGAATATCAATGAAACCCGCTTGACCAGGATCAGCAGAGTAGTTGAATCGTTCTCGGGAATCCGCGTTCCTACAAACAAGCCACTGATCGGTGAATTTGTCTTCACTCAGTGCAGCGGTATTCATGCAGATGGAGACAACAAAGACAATCTGTATTTCAATGATCTGATGCCCGAGCGTTTTGGCAGAACACGAAAATATGCCCTGGGCAAGACTTCGGGCAAAGCCAACATAAAAAAGAATCTTGATGAACTAGGCATAACGCTTGACCCCGAAGCATTAAAGAAAGTTACCGAAAGGATCATTGAACTTGGCGACCAGAAGGAAACAGTTACTATCGATGACCTGCCGTATATTATTTCGGATGTTTTAAAAAGTGAAGCTATTGAACAGACCATCACGCTCAAAAATTATTCTACTTCACATGCCCTGGGCTTGCGTCCCGTTACCGGACTGAGTATCGAAATTGGGGGCAAAGTATACGAAGAACATGCTTCGGGTGACGGACAGTATGATGCATTCATGAATGCCCTTAAGGCGGTCTATAAAAAATTAGGCAAGCCCCTTCCCAGATTGATCGATTACATCGTTACCATCCCTCCCGGCGGACGTACCGATGCGTTGGTTGAAACCATGATCACCTGGGAGCTTAATGAAAAAGAATTTAAAACCAGAGGCCTGGATCCTGATCAGACAGTTGCCGCCATTAAAGCCACGATGAGGATGGTCAATATTTTGGAACAGAACTCAATACCACAAAAAGAAAAAGTCACTACATGAAAATGAATATCGCTGTTCTCGCCGGTGATGGTATCGGACCTGAGATCATAGAACAAGCCATCAAGGTGCTCGACGTTATAAGTGAAAAATTCGGTCATGAGATCATTTATACGCACGCATTGGTCGGTGCCGCCGCTATCGATGCCACCGGAAACCCCTATCCCGACGAGACACACAGGATCTGTATGGAATCGGATGCTGTCCTCTTCGGTGCCATCGGGGATCCCAAGTATGATAACGATCCCGGCGCAAAAGTACGACCGGAACAAGGGTTGCTGGCCATGCGTAAAAAACTTGAGCTCTTTGCCAATATAAGACCT
>CAZYDB010000104.1:3719-13756 GCA_964645995.1 uncultured Roseivirgaceae bacterium | reverse complement strand
TTAGTCCTTTTTTATTCCCTGCTCAGGATCTATATTAATTTGAATACCGGCAAAGGAATCACCGATCTAAAGAAAGGTGTTCTGGTTTATATCCCGTTCAGTATTTACCTGGGCTGGATCTCTGTGGCAACTATCGCCAATGTAACAGCATTTCTGGTGGACATTCAATGGAGCAGATTTGGCCTTTCTGAAGTAACCTGGACCCAAATCATGATCGCCATCACTCTTTTAATCACTTTGATGATGATCATCCGTAACCATGATATTTACTATGCTCTGGTCATATTATGGGCTTTTTATGGAATATTATCAAAAAGATTCAGTGATTCTCATACCCGGGATCAGGGCATTGAATGGTTATTAATTGCCGGACTGGTCGTTATTTTCCTTGTTATTATCATTCAATTGATCAGGAAAAAGGCTATTCTTTTCAAAAGGACAGGAAATAATGAATACGATCACCCTGCATCCGGTTAGTAAGAGCCGTTTTCCCTGGATACGACAGCTTTACTTTCATTTTACGGAACTTCCTGAATTGCCGATTTATGTTTATCTTCGATATCATTCAATGTTATTATTTAATGAATACCCAGGAAGAGCATATACCATTTGAGACGAAAGTCACCTTACTCAAAAAAATTCAACTGTTCTCTGATCTCAACCGGCCTTCACTGAAAAAAATAGCAGATCTCCTGGAGGAAGCCGAATATCAAAAAGGGCATTATATATTTAAAAAGGGTGAAGAAGGAAATGCGGTATTCATTATTGCAGAGGGCAGTGTGAGTGTCCGTGACGATGAATTTATCCTTTCACACCTCAAGAAAGGCGATGTTTTTGGCGAATATGCCTTGATCGACAACAAGGCAAGGTCTGCCTCGATCAGGGCTGAAGAGCCTGTCCTGCTTCTCCGTCTCAGCCAGCACGACTTCTCCAGGTTGATGGGTGACAATACGGAAATCCTTCAGGGCTTACTCCGCCTTTTCGTGAAAAGGTTACGGCACCAGGATGCGCTGGAAAAACAGTTGTCCGAACAAAATTCGCAGATGGTTCAGCAGAAAGAGCGGCTGGAAGAACTGAATGAAGAAAAAAATCATCTTATCGCCATTATTGCCCATGATCTTCGTAACCCCCTGGCAAGCACCTTGTCACTGGCTGAACTGCTGAGGTCTGAACGTGACGAATTAAATGAAGACCAGATAATATGTATTGAAGGCATTATCAAGGCGCTCAACCGGATGAACGACATGATCAGGAGAATACTTGATGTAAGAAAACTGGAAATGAAGGAACCAGACCTTCAATTAACAAAAATCAATCTTTCCGATATCGCGCAACAGGCTTTCCTGAACCTGAAGGATCAATTCAATGGAAAAAACCTGAAACCTGTTTTAAACTTCGATGATGTTTATGCTGAAGTAGACAAAGATTACCTGCTGCAGGTTCTTGAAAACCTGCTCTCCAATGCCATAAAGTATTCGCCTGCGGATAAAAACATTTATCTTAACCTCTGGACCAATCAGGGGAAAGCTTTTATTGGCATCAAGGATGAGGGCCCTGGTATCTCTAAAGAAGAGCAGAAGAAACTTTTTTTGAAATACCAGCCCCTGAGCACAGAACCTACCGGCGGAGAAAGCTCGACAGGTATTGGCTTATCGATCGTAAAAAAATATACCGAACTGATGAAAGGGGAAGTCTGGTGCGAAAGCGATCCTGGCAAAGGGGCCAAATTCACTGTTTCTTTTAATAGTAAATAACTATTTTTAATATCATGTCTGACAATACTATAACGCCTTCCCGCAGGAATTTTTTAAAGACAATGGGGCTGTCCATACCTGTTATAGGTATCAGCGGTTTCAGCCTTCACGGCTGTGTACAAAAAAGAGGGAAATTATCTGAAACCCTTTATCAGCATTTTAAACAGCCGGAGGCGGAGGCCCGGCCTTTCTTCCGGTGGTGGTGGAATGGCAACCAGGTGAACAGGGAAGAGATCAGCCGGGAGATCCTGCTGATGAAAGAAGCCGGTGCGGGAGGCATAGAGATCAACCCGATAGCTATGCCTCAACAATTAACCGATCCCCAGGAGGGCGGGCTGGAGTGGTTAAGTGCTTCATGGTGTGAAATGGTTAAATACACCTCGGCCGAGGCCGGAGAGCAGGGCATGATCACAGACCTTATCGTAGGTACCGGCTGGCCTTTCGGAGGAGAATTTCTTGAACCGGAGGAAACGATCCAGGGGCTTACGGTTGAAAAACATGAAGTATCCGGCCCGGGAATGCGGTCGGTCTCCCTCAGGGAGGCACTCGCCAATGAAGAAATTTACAGGGTATCATTGATACCGAAGGCATTGAAAGCTGTGGATGCATTAATAGTAACTGATCAACGCCCGGATCACCGGGGTTTACTGCACCTCGACGTGCCGGAAGGTGATTTTCTTCTCGTGGTGATCCGTATCAAGAAAGGATTCAGGGAAGTCTTCCGTGGTGCTCCCGGTGGAGCCGGCCCCGTACTGGACCACTTCAATGCCGGATCGGTCGCCAGGTACCTCAACAACATGTCTGAACACCTGAGTCCTCATTTTGACGGCCAACTCAACCGGGGTCTCAGGGCTATGTTCTGTGACAGCATTGAACTTGAAGGAGCCAACTGGACATCAGACCTGATGAGGGAATTTAATAAAAGGAGGGGATACGATGCCAAACCCTACCTTCCGCTACTTCTGATCGACGATACTTTCAATCCGGAAATGAACGAGATTCTCCGGCAGGTAAGGTATGATTACAGCAAAACACTGGCAGAACTGTTCAAAGAACGTTTCGTCGGGACCTTCCACCAATGGTGTCGGCAAAATAAAGTCTTAAGCAGGTACCAGGCTTATGGACATCCCTGGCTGTATACAGACCTGGTTGAAGGATATATGATACCTGATATTCCGGAAGGTGACCAATGGCTATATAATCCGGGATGGTCTAATTCCAGGATCAATGAAATCAGGTATGCTATATGGAATAAATATGCTTCCAGTGGAGGTCACCTTGCAGGCAGATCCATCATCAGCAGTGAGGCCATGACCAATACCAGCGGCGTTTTCCGGGCAAGCCTTGATTATCTGAAACAGGCGGCCGACCTTAATTTCGTTGCCGGCATCAACCACCTTGTACTTCACGGTTTTAATTACTCACCCCCGGAGGCAGGCTTCCCCGGCTGGGTACAGTATGGCACGTATTTTAATGAACATAATCCCTGGTGGCCTTATGTGTCACATTTCATGACCTATGCAAGCCGCATCTCGGCCCTCATGCAACAATGCCAACCCGTATCACAAGTAGCGATCATGGGACCAACGCCGGATATATGGCAACAGTATGGACTGGATAGAAATCCCTTTAACACAGAACCCTGGTACCTCCATTCTCTCTGGCAATCATTAAGCAATCACGGGATATCTTCAGACTATATCAATGGACAGCTTTTACAGAAATCGGTGTTCAGAAACGGCAATATTCAATTCGGAAAAATGAACTACCAGGTGCTGATCGTTTGTGATATGGAATCCATTGAAGAGCCCGATGCCATTAGCCTTCTTCAATATATTGAAGCCGGGGGAAAAGTAGTTTTCCTGGGGAAAACACCCTCAAAATCGGCCGGACTGCATGACCGTAACACCTATGACCGGATAATCAATGAATCAATGGACAAAGCAATTGCGATGGGAGCGCATGTGAGACCGGGGCCGGGAGAAAAAGAAAAAGGAAGTATGAAGTTGTTAATGCAATGGACCGGTCAACTGATCCGGGATTTTGAATTTAAGAACAAAATAGAAATCAGTGACCCTGACCCTCTTCTTTTTACGTCCCAGTTCAGTTATAACAATAAACCTGTGGTTTTTATTACTAATGTTAATACGGATAAAGACCTGAGAACCAATTTATCGATCAGAAACAATAGTTACGATTTCTGGAAATGGGATCCTGAATCAGGAGAAAAAGAGATTCTTGAAGAAGCAGGAACTGATACAATATCCATTACCCTGAACAGACTTGAATCCATGCTTATTGTATTGGATAAAGGTCAGTTAGGTAAAAAAACCAGCAATACGGAAAAATCATCCAGGGAACTGCTTATCACCGGAACATGGGAAGTAAGTTTCCAGCCGGTCCTGGATATGCCGCCGTTCACCAGAAAATTATCCCGTCTGGAAGATATTAGTCATCTTGAAGGCCTGGAAAACTTTTCAGGCACGGCAACTTATTCACGGGTAGTGAATCTTGAAGATACCGGTTATAACCTTCTTGATGCCGGTACTGTTTTCGACCTGGCCGAAGTAATGATCAATGACCAACCGGTAGGTACCCGGTGGTATGGTAAAAAGATCTTCAGGATACAGGACCACCTGGTCAAAGGAGAAAACCGGATCAGTATTAAAGTGACCAACACCTTATTCAATTATTGTCTCTCTCAAACGGATAATCCGGAAATAGCCTACTGGATCAACAGGTCCCGGCAGGAAAAACGTCCCTTGCCTGCCGGGCTGATCGGTCCGGTAAGACTAACCGGTTAACCATGAACCATTAAACCACACTTTCTTCCAAAGGATGCTGATCAGATAAAATACGCTGAAGATCTCCGGCCTGCCAAGAAACATATTGATGGTAAGAAGGAATTTGCCACCAGCAGGAATCCCATTGAAATTGCCCATAGAGCTGGCCTGGCTAAAACCGGGGCCAGCATTACCCATTGTTGCGACAGAACCTGAGAAAGCAGATAACAGGTCCACTCCCGTAAGGGAATGCATTAAAGAATGGAGAAAAATAATCCTCTTAGTTGTAAGAATCCGGATCATATGATAATCATCGTTTTTTGTCTTTTTGAATGGCAACAATCAGATAAACAACCAGCGGAAGGATCAGTGTTCCCACGACCAATAATACCATAAAACCACCCATGAACTGCATAGGCTGTCCATATGCGCTTTTAATACTGGTAAAGAAGATCGTCAGAAAGATCAGGATCATCCCCAGTTTGATCACGCTTAACAGGGTGCGTGCCATCCGGTATTGTCTTTTAAAATTTTTTTTGGTTATCTCAACCGGATAATTAAAAACATAGGGGAAACGGTTGACCACAGTCAGTCCGGCATATAAGACAAAAGCAACACTTATCTGCCAAAAAAGGCTCTTCTTAATCCCCCAGGCATCAGGCTCTCCGGTAAAACTGTAATGTGTGGAGATCAAATCAGGCAAATTCCGGTAGTGGTAGATAGCCAGTCCGGTAAAGGTAATGATCCCAAGAAATGACAAGACCTCCATGAACACTTCATATCCCTTCAACGGCACGGACAGCCTGGGCTTATTTCTGTTCAATTCCCGTAACATCTATTCGTTGACATTGAGTATTTTAACGCTATATGTTTTGCCGATCAGTTTTTCCGTTTAGTTAAATCTGATTCATTCATCAAATATATTTTTTTCATACGTAGAATAAAATGAAAAGTAAAATCAAATAAGATTTCAACGTATATGGTTAAATTTATCATGTTTTATCAATAACCTCTGAAAATCATGAAAGAAGTCAGCATCTCTATATTTAGTATTATAGTTTTCATTACTAACGCTTTCTGTCAGACTTTCCCTGAAATAGAAACGGCAGAAAGGATCCGGCAACTGGATCCGCCATCGGGACCTGTAAGGATGGTACTGGACACCGATACCTATAATGAGATCGATGATCAGTTTGCCCTGGTATATGCCCTCCTTTCACCGGAAAAGTTATCGGTAGAGGCTGTTTATGCCGCTCCTTTCCACAACAGTCGCTCAAGCGGCCCCGGAGAAGGGATGGACAAAAGCTATGAAGAGATACTCAGGATCCTTGACAAACTGGCTATTGAAAAGGAGGGTTTTGCCTTTAAAGGAAGTCGCCGTTTTATCGATGATACGGGTAAGCCGGAAAGCAGCCCTGCTGCACTGGATCTGATACAAAAGGCCAGAAAAAGTTCCCCTGAGGACCCTTTATATGTCGTGGCCGTGGGCGCCATCACCAATATAGCGAATGCAATCCTGATGGATCCTTCCATCATACAAAATATTGTTGTGGTATGGCTTGGTGGTAATGGACACCACTGGCCCCATCAGCGTGAATTCAACTATTTTCAGGACCTCCATGCTTCGAGGACCATCTTCGATTGCGGTGTTCCTTTTGTACAGGTTCCCTGCACGCCAATCGTCACACATCTGGCTACCACAGTCCCGGAAATGGAAGCAAACATAGCGGGAAAGGGGGCGATCGGTGATTATCTCTTTGCGATCTTCAAGGATTACCATAAGGATCATTTCGGATGGTCGAAGGTTTTATGGGATATGTCAGCCGTCGCCTTTTTAATCAACCCTGGCTGGACACCTTCCAACCTGGTGCACAGCCCGATCGTAACGGACCAGTTCACCCTGAGTTTCGATGATTCGAGACATTTTATCCGTTATATCTATCATATTAACAGGGATCCGATTTTCAGGGATTTTTTCAAAAAAATCGATAATTATTAACCGCATTTATTCATGTAATTTCCTTCAGAGCAAAGAAATATTATACCGTAACGTTCCAATAACATATGTCTGGATTACCCTGTAAACGGGAAAATGAGAACGCCATAGGGTTCGGTCATTTATAGGTTTCTGAATCGCAAATTTCGATTTTCGAGAGACCCGGACTCAAAGAGTGTGAGTGCGGGCATACAGTGTAAATTAGCGGTTAGTTTTTTGCTCGTAGCTTTTTGCTCTTTCCCATGCCTGCCGGGTGATCTCCGGCCACGCCTGCTTCGTGGTCTAAGGCCTGAGTCCTACGGTCACGCCTTTCGCGTGGTTTCCGGCCTTAGGCCTCCAAATTCACCAACGAATTTCAACTTTCACATTCCAGCTTCGGGCTCCTTTCACCTAATAATCCTTAATCCATGCAGTATCCCCTATGGCCAACCAGGAAAAAATTAAACAAGGCTTTTATGGTTAAAAACCTGAAATTGTAACACCAGATGAAACCGGATCAAAAACCTTCTCAGGCTTGCTGGTTATTGTCGATAGCTTCAAGATATTCAATCAGGTTTTTATTGGCCCTGATCATCGCCTCCATCACTTCCAGAAGCCTTTCATAATCATCGGAAATCTTTTTAACATCATCCGACAGGCGATGCCCGTTCTGCATTTTAAACTGGTGGAAAGTCTTGAAACCATCAAGGATTTTCTGCATCTCATCAGAATGTTTGACAAAGTATTGCAGCTTTTCATCCTTATCGATCAGCTTTTTTAATAACCTTGCCTTTCTCGTATTAAAATTGCCTTCATTCTGATCATTGCGTTCTTTAAGATCCGAAATTTCCTGACCGATCGACTCCATACCACTGAGATCGATCTCAACAAGATCTATTAGCTCAACCTTGAATAACTGCATCATCTTCATCAGGTTTTCCAGTCGCGGCTCGGCTGTCCCCTTCTCATACGATGCAATATTGCCCCGGTTAAGACCTAACATTTCTGCCAGCTTTTCCTGGCTCCAGCCTAACTTTTTACGAAGATAACGAATGTTGTCAGCTAAATACTTCATCAGAGGCCTCCTGTGGATTGTTTGTTAAAAATAACCACATAAATAAACATATCACAACCATAATGAAATTATTTTTTACATTTTATGCGTCTTTTTCCATACACATTCATTTATTTATTTGCAATTGTAAATATTTTTTACTATATATTGTAAATAGAATTGTCATTTTGTTACACTTTTAAAAACATAAACTATGAATACCACTGTAAAAGTATTATCAGGATTTTTAGTAGGCGCTATCACTGGTGCAGCCGTTGGATTATTAACAGCCCCGGATAGTGGTGAAAGAACAAGAAAAAAACTGAAAAAAGATGCTGAAAGATTTGCAGAAGACTTCAGTGACACTGCCTTGAAAAGGATTAAGGAGATAAAGGATGAAATGAATGACTCCGTGGAAGATATGATCAAAAAAGGGAAAGGGCAGGTCGACAAGCTGGGTAAAACAGTAACCAATAATTAATAGAGAAGATTCCAAAAGCAAGATAATATAACATTGCTTTAACGAAGGATCTGGAAGTTGAATGATATCTCCGGATGTTGAAGTCCTTTATCAATAGGCAATGAAATAAAATGTTTATCAGCACAAAGGCGCTGTCCCATTCAGCGCTTTTTTTATTTTTCAGGATCAGCCTTTCGGTTTGTCCGGGTAATTAACCCGGTGGATTGGTGCCCGGTGGGTCAAAGCCATAGGTGACGGCTTCCATGCAGCCCCCATGATGGCTGAAGACAGTTCATCAGTTCAACAGTTCATCGGCTCAGCAGTTCATCTGTTTTACGCTAACTTTTATCTCGTTCACCCGTATACGAATTACCCTCCTCCTTCATAAAATACAATTCATTGGGTATTTTTGCCTCATATATCAAAAGTGTACATTTTAAAAAGTCAAACAATGAAATACATAACCGGTATAATCCTCGCGCTGGTAGTTTCATTTCAACCATTAGCCCAGGAAAAAAAGCCCTTCACTATCTATGATTATTTTCATCTGAAAACAGTTGCTGATATGGCGCCGTCACCGGATGGGAAATATCTGGCTTTCACGCTTAATATCAACCGGCCGATGAAAGAAGGCAAGGGCAATGATTATCGTGAATTATATATTATTGATACAGAAAACAACGAAATACGGCCGCTGATAACAGGGCAACATTATCTAAGATCTCTTTCCTGGACGCCTGACAGTAAAAGCATCACCTTCCTGGCCAGATTTGGGAAAGCCAGGAGGAACCAGGTATTCGGCTATGACCTTGAAAAAAACACAATCTATCCGATCACTAATTTCCCCAATGGAATCAGGAAATATGCATGGCATCCGGAAGGGTTGGGGCTCGCCTTTACTTCAGAAATCAAACCAAAAGGCATACCCGATGAATTGAAAGAGATGGGCTTTGATGCGGAGGTCTATGAGGAGAACCTCTCTGCCGTCAACCTGTTCTACCAGCATGAAAATACTATTATTAAACTGAATACCCAAGGCAGTGTCTTTGATTTCACCTGGTCGCCGGAAGGGCGCCGTATCGCCGCACAGATCGCTGCTCTCAACCTGGTTGATTATGGCTATATGTTCAAAGATATCTACCTTATTGATATTGAAACAAAGGGAATGATCCGCTGGGCTGACCCCCCCGGCAAACTTAAGCAACTGGCCTGGAGCCCGGATGGTAAATACCTGGCCATTGTTGCGGGAGTCGATCTCTCAGACCCTGTCGATGGCAGCCTGTTTTCGGCACCGGCGGATAACCCGGTGGCCTGGAAGGATGTAAAACATTATACGGAAGGTTTTGAAGGATCAGTAAATCATGTGGAATGGCTGGATGATAAGACGATGATCTTTGCTGCTGAAGAAAGTGTTGATGCCACCCTGAGTACCATTGGTGTGAGAGGCAGGAAACGAGATCTCGTAACCGCCAATAACAAAGTCGTTTTCTCCTCTTTCAAAATACAGGACGGAAAGGCATATATGATTGGCGATACTAAGACACACCCGGATGAACTATATAGCTTCAACCCCGGGGAAGGAACGTTCAAACGGGAAACCTTTTCCAATCCCTGGCTTGAAGACAGGGCATTGGCCAGGCAGGAAAAGATCAGTTACGAGGCCCGTGACGGCCTGCTCATCGAAGGCGTATTAACCTATCCCCTCAACTTCAGAGAAGGCATCAGGTATCCGATGATCTGTGTGATCCATGGCGGGCCGGAATCTGCTATCCTCGATGGTTGGACCACTTCCTATTCCCGCTGGGGACAAATCGCCGCCGCAGAAGCTTATTTCGTCTTCATGCCAAACTACAGGGCCAGCGCAGGCCGTGGGGTGGAATTCTCCAAAATGGATCAAAAGGACCTGGGTGATGAAGAGTTCCTTGATGTGATTGACGGGATCAACTACCTGGCTGAAAAAGGCTATATCGACCCTTCGAAAGTAGGGATCGGAGGCGGTTCTTACGGCGGG
>CAZYDB010000104.1:0-3709 GCA_964645995.1 uncultured Roseivirgaceae bacterium | reverse complement strand
ACGGCGGATATTTTTCTGCGCCGGGGGCAACCAAATATTCGGATCACTTCGCTGCCGCCATTCCCTTTGTCGGGGTAACCAATCAACTCTCAAAGGTAAACCTGACCGATATCCCCTATGAAATCTATCATGTCCATTGGACTATCTGGCCCAACGAAGATCCGGAACTTTTTTACGACCGGAGTCCTGTCAAATATTCAGCTAACAGCAAAACAGCAACACTCTTGCTGCATGGAAAAGAAGATACCCGGGTACATCCCTCGCAGTCGCTTGAGTTATACCGGCAGTTGAAATTACATGGTAAGGCGCCGGTCAGACTGGTATGGTATCCGGAAGAAGGACATGGCAACCGCAACAACCAGGCCCAGCTCGATTTCAACCTGAGGACCATGCGCTGGTTTGATCATTATCTTAAAGGGAAAGGTGATCCACAAGAGCTGCCTCCGGTAGATGTAAACTATCAGCTTGAAAAACTAAGCGATATGGATTTAGACACCGGTTCCTGAACTACGGGAAAAATGCATTCTTTTACTGCATGCATTGTCCCGGTTTTTTGTAAATTAAGTTAATGTATGCCGAAAAATCCGTTACAATCCGTTTCTATCAGGAATTGAATGACTTTTTACCTGAAAAGAAGAAAGAAAAACCCTATAAGATTAATTTTTCAGGAAAAAATACCATTAAAGATCTTATAGAGGCTGAGGGCGTACCACATGTGGAAATAGATCTCATCCTCGTCAATGGAATATCTGTGGATTTCAAGTATTACCCACAGAAGGATGACAGGATCTCCGTGTATCCGGAATTCGAACTCCTTGATATCTCACCGATCACCCGGCTGCGCCCTCTTCCCCTGAGAACCACCCGGTTTATCGCAGATGCCAACCTGAGCCGTCTGTCAAGGTACCTGAGAATGCTTGGTTTTGATACCCGTTTTGACAGTAATTCCGATGATCCGGAAATTATAGATATAGCAGCGATAGAAAAAAGGATCATCCTTACCCGCGACCTGGGCCTCCTGAAGAACAGCAAAGCAAGAAGAGGGTATTTTATAAGAAGCCAGATACCTGACAAACAGATCAGGGAAGTCGTCCAAAAATTCAGTCTGAAGAATTCCTGTAAACCCTTTACACGATGTATTGCCTGCAATGGGGAGATTTATCCGGCAAACAAAAAGGACATCATTGACCTGTTGCCTGACCAAACGGCGAAGGCTTTTGTTGAATTCTTTCAATGCAGAAACTGTAAACGGATCTACTGGAAGGGAAGTCACTATGAAAAGATGCTGGCAAAGGTCGAATATCTCACCCATTGAACTTTCCGGGGATAGATTCATTATCGTATATTGCAGGAAATACTTTTTACTTTCTTTTTTTGATGATCATGAAAAATTTAATCTTTCTGTCCCTGATCCCCGTCCTTTTGTTGATTTCCTGCAAAAAGGAACACCATGCTCCCGAAGGCCTGATGGTTGAATTCATCCGTTCACCACAACAGGTGGCAATATGCGATGCCTCCCCCGAATTCAGTTGGATAACAGACCCGGCAATCGGCAGGCAATCGGCCTACCGTATTCAGGTAGCTTCCACTGAAGACTTCACAAAAAGTGATGCCGCAGGTTGGTGGGACACCGGGAAAACGATTAGTAACCGGTCAGTTGAAATCACCTATGAGGGCAGCCCCCTTGAACCCTACAGCCGTTATTATTGGCGGGTAAGGACCTGGGATGAAGCCGGGCAAGGCAGCCTTTGGTCTGCTCCCCAACGCTTTATGACCAGTGAAATAATCGATTACGACACTACACCCAATGTGTTCGAAAGCGAGCTTATCAAGCCGCAGAAGGCAAACCAGTCCGGGAGCGGCCCTCTATTCTATGATTTTGGAAAAGCAGCATTCGGCACCCTTGAACTCAGCCTAAGTACGGATGTCCGGGATACCCTTACCATCCATCTGGGAGAGAAGCTCTCCGGGCCCACAACTATTGACCGAAACCCTCCAGGTTCTGTCAGGTACCAAAAGGTGCAACTGGTTGCTGATCCTGGCCAGGCCGCATACCAGATAAAACTTCCGCCGGATACCCGTAACACCAACGAGATGGCTGTAGCGTTACCTGATTCTTTTCCGGTAGTGATGCCCTTCCGGTACTGTGAAATAGAAGGTAAAAACAGCACCACGCGCGTAAACAATATACATCAGATAGCCTATCATTATTTTTTTGATGAGGATGCCAGTTATTTTTCCAGCCCGGACACCGTCCTGAACCAGGTCTGGGAACTATGTAAATACAGTATCAAGGCGACCAGTTTCACCGGCTTATATATCGATGGTGACCGGGAGCGCATCCCCTATGAGGCGGATGCGCTGATCAATCAGTTAGCCCATTATTGTACTGACAGGGAGTACTCTATGGCCCGGCGGACGAACGAGTATTTTATCGACCACCCCACCTGGCCAACCGAATGGATCCTTCAGACGATCCTCCTCTTCCATTATGACTATATGTATACGGGTAATGCAGAATCGATCAGGCAATATTATGATCTCCTCAAATTCAAAACCCTTTTAGGACTGGCCAGGGAAGACGGGCTGATATCGACCCATTCGGAAAAGTTAACCGGTGAGCTGATGTCTCAACTGGGTTTTTCAGATTCTCAACAGCGGATACGCGATATCGTCGACTGGCCTCCGTCACAGGAAGAAAGCGACCGGGAATATGCCTCGGTCTATGGTGAACGGGACCATTATGACATGGTACCGGTCAATACCGTCGTCAACGCTTTTCATTACCAGGCTTTAAAGTTGATGGCTGATATGGCGGGTATCGTCAATGAAAAAGAAGACTCCGTATATTTTGGACAACGGGCGGCACTGGTGAAAACCAGTATCAATGAAAGACTCCTTAATAAAGAAAAGGGGATCTATATTGACGGGGAAACCTCAACCCATTCATCCCTGCATGCCAATATGATGCCTCTTGCCTTCGGTATCGTGCCGGAAGCTTACCGGTATCCGGTGATCGAATTCATCAAGTCACGCGGCATGGCCTGCAGTGTTTACGGATCGCAATTCCTGATGGATGCTCTTTATGAAGCCGGGGAAGAAGAATATGCCATGAAACTTTTAACGGCTACCCATGACCGGAGCTGGTGGAATATGATACAATCCGGATCTACCATAAGCATGGAAGCCTGGGACATGAAATATAAGCCCAATGCTGACTGGAATCACGCCTGGGGAGCTGCCCCGGCCAATATTATTCCCAGACAACTCTGGGGTATAAAGCCAATGGCCCCTGGCTTTCAATCGGTAATGGTCAAGCCCCAGCTACATACGCTTTCAGAGAGCCGCATCAGGATGCCTACGATCAGAGGAGCGGTTATCGCAGAATTTCATATGGCCAATGATACAATCAAAGTCTACAACATCCATCTTCCAGGTAATACAAAAGGAAAATTCATCCCGGTGGAGAAATCCATTGAATCCATACTTGTCAACGGGATATCCATGGATACGGTCATGAAAAGCTATTCTATCCAGGCAGGATCAAACAGGATTGAGATTTTTTTATAGCAGAGTTGTATTTATACCTGTAGCCAAACCCCATGGAAAGGTTGCGTGCATAGCCAATTCATTTTCTGTTGGAGCCCCACCCCCCACCTGAAAGCAAGTCTGTGCTTCCCGTCAATATTGATGTATTGATGCTTAATAT
>CAZYDB010000103.1:530-13834 GCA_964645995.1 uncultured Roseivirgaceae bacterium | reverse complement strand
ATTGTGAGTATTACTATCTATTAAGCATGTTTAAAAAATAGAGAATCATTGTTTTTGAAAATTACATAATGATGTGTATTTCAATAATTTATGTGTGTATAAACGCAAAATAAACGTAAGTAAACGTTTATTATCCGGCTAAATATTTTTTGTCATTTATCTTTGATTGCAATAAAATTCAATACGACCGGTCTGGTGCTATGGTAAAACAAAACAAAAAAAACTATGAAAAATTTAAGGAATACTGTCAGGTTAATAGGCAATATCGGCACAGAACCTGAAATGAAAACCCTGACCAACGGAAGGTTAATGGCAAGATTTTCAATGGCCACCACAGAGGCTTATAACAGCAAGGAAGGAGAAAAAGTGTATAATACAACCTGGCACAATATTGTGGCCTGGGGTAATACGGCAAAACTGGCTGAAAAGATTTGCAAAAAGGGATTCCGTATTGCCGTTGACGGCAAACTCAATAACCGGTCCTATGAAGACAGTAAAGGTGAAAAGAAATACATTTCGGAGGTTGTTGCAAATGAGCTGATGATTGTTGGCGAAACCAAAAAAGTTTGATGTTTAGCCAGTTTGATGATTGGGTTGTCCCGGAAAGGGGCAGCCTTTTTTAATTTCTTATCTTATCCAGGAGATTATTTAATATCCCGGCCTCCTCAGGGGAAAGATTGGCCACTATATTATCAAGATCCGTAATAAAATCATCAATTTCTTTCAACAGATCCAGCCCTGCAGGAGTGATTGTTACATCGACCAGCCGCTTGTCGGTTTTACAGACCCTCTTATTGACAAGGGATTTTATGGCAAGACGCTCAACAATGCGGGATGCATCTGAATTTTTATCCAGCATCCTCAGCTTTATTTCCGAAGTTGAAATAGCATCAGGATATTGACCTCTCAAAATCCTTAATACATTGTATTGTTGCTGGGTAATATCAAACCGGGCAAAAAATTCCTTATGCCGATGCAAAAGCCAGTTTGCACTATAGATCAGGTTTATAGCCACTTTCTGATATTCGTTCCTGAAATTTTTCTGCCTGATTTCTTCCTCGATTTTCATGATTGGTAAAATTTAGGACGGCCTGAAAAAAATATCTTCCACGACCATCCTAAAAATGCAACTTTAAGCCTTCTTTTGCAACTGAACATTACATTCAATTTCAATATCTTCGCTTACAACTGCTCCGCCGGCTTCCATCAAAGCATTCCATTGTAAACCGTAATCAAAGCGGTTTACAACACCAAGTATCTTAAAACCGGCCTTCGTATTACCCCATGGGTCAGTAACCATTCCCTTGTAGTCTACATCAAAAATAACTTCCTGGGTAACATCCCGCATGGTCAGGTCGCCCTTGAGTTTATATTCTCCTCCAACCTTAACCACTTTACCGCTGAATTTGAGCTCGGGGAACTTTTCCACATTGAAAAAATCATCCGATTTAAGATGATTATCCCGCTGCTCATTACCGGTATTGATTGATGCAACCTGCGCCGTAAACGCAACATCAGCCCCATCAAAATCATCGCCCCTGGACTCAACTTTGGCCTCATATTCCTTGAAATCGCCCGTCACCTCCGTGATTACCAGGTGCGTCGCATTGAACTTGATATTGGTATGTGACTTGTCAATATCCCAGGCTGTCTGGGCCCAAACTAAGGAAGCGGTTAACAATAAGCTAAATGTTAATAATCCTTTTTTCATTTTTTTTGTGTTTTAAATTAAACATTGATTTCGTTTTGTATTACTTTAATCTTTTATACGGTGTTATAACATTAATGTTTGAACATTGTTTTTAAAAATGAAAATATTTTTATTGATCCCGTTCCGCAGAAGAAATTAATTCGTCGACCAGCAGGCAATAACCCGGCCGTAAAGCTACGGCCTTATGCCGATAGGATGATCCTGTTGATACTAAAGGGTTTTAAAACTATTTTATGCACTATTCTACCGGGTTCCCTGCTGATCGTTTCAGGATTTTTTCTGAATACTGCTACATTATCTGCATCCAGGGATTGATGGATATACTTTCCCGGATAATCCTTAACCCTGATCTTTATGGTTTCGGCGGTAAAATTCGATAGAAACAGGTTATACCTCTTAT
The DNA here is from genome assembly GCA_964645995.1 of uncultured Roseivirgaceae bacterium. GTDB lineage: Bacteria > Bacteroidota > Bacteroidia > Cytophagales > Cyclobacteriaceae > JAGTVG01. Next base: position 11,723 of record CAZYDB010000103.1, on the reverse strand, counting down.
CCCGGTAAAAACAAAGGCCGTCGAAAACCAGCGGATCAGAACTGCGAACTTTCACAACTGGAAAATCTTTATATTTTTTCATCCATTTAAACACAAGATACAAAGGAAAAACATCCCCTGCTACCGCATGAAAGGCATCCATGGATGGGGAAGGCTTCATCCCCTGCAGCAGTCCCCGCCACCCACAGGTCTCATAATACGTGATGACCTTTACTCCCGCCTCGGCAAGGTATTTTAAACTGCCCAGCGTCCAGCCGGCCCCAAAAAGTGACATCTGCCTTTCATCCACCCGGCAAGGCAATTTTACAGTCCCCACTGGCGGACCGGCTCCTGTAGCATCAGGGTTAAACCTTGGTTTTAAAGTGACCGGACTTACCACAATATCCCTGCCAGCGGAAAAAGCCTTCGCACTATGAACAGTATACGACTGAGCCTCCAGCGTTTCTGTCAGCGAACGGTTATCAAAGGCATGAACCTGCGGATTAATTGAATACACGAGAAAATCAAGTTTATCCGGACTTACACGTTCCCTGTTCAGTTCGGTGAAATACATATTTGTACCCGCTCCCAGCAGGACTCCGGGGAAGTGTTGCCTTACCTTGTCACCGAGCGTATGGATGACCTTACCCGGTGTCGTCCTTTTATTCCTGTCAAATAAGATCACATACCTCACCTCCGGCAATTCCCCGAGCTTTCTGATTTGTCTTTCAAATGCTTCGCCAGGCTCATCATCAGTAAATATCACAAGCATCAGTGGGAGTGAAAAAGCCTGCTGCTGCTTCTTAATAGCTGCGATACGTGTTTCAAGATATCCATTGGCAAGGTCAACCTCCACTCTCAGGTGATCCAGGTCCAGCTTTTTCACCAGTTCGGGGGATTGTCCCTCCGGGTCCGGATAAAATGATGATTCTCCGGTACCTATTGCCGGCAACCTGATACCGCCCCCTTTATCAATAATTTCGAGTGTAAGTTCCTGCCTGTTACTTTTCGTTGAAAGCCGAACCGCCTTTTCCGGGATAATTTCCAGCGATATTATCTGATGGATCCTTTCACCGGCTCTCAGCCTTACAGGAAATGGAATACCCAGGGGTGTACCATATGTTTTGTAAGAGGCATCAGTCCAATTGCGCTGATCTTCCGATTCGAACACCTCCCCTTCCATACGTACAATTGCATCAACACTTTCAGTCACCTTCCACTGCATGGTACGAATGTTCATAAAGGGCTGATGAGGTGCGATCATTTGGGGAAAAGAACCCGCAGTCCCGGAACCATTCCAGTGCCCGATGGCACATGGCTTGCCCATACATTCAACAATTGGATGAAGAATGCAAAATCCGATACGGTTTTTCCAAAAATCAGTCCGGGAAATGCCTTCCAGTTCAAATCGTATTTTCCCCGGATCAATTCCCGTGATATTACAATTAAATACAATATCAATATCGCCTTTTTTATGAATTGACTGATAGGAAATATTAAAACCATCATGCGTCAATGCCAGTTTCTCGTTTTTAATAGTTCCTTCAATGGTAACCCAGTCAGGATCCCTTACTGCGAAATAGATCATCCTGATCACTTCCTCATTCCCGAAATTAATATATCGCAGAAAACCCTTTTCATAGATCATTTCAAGATGGCCGGCCCTGATATCCTTTGATCCGGGCAAGTCATCTTTCTTACCGTAATATGTAATGTTCTTATGAAGCAAGGGTGTTTGGAAATCAGGTGATCGCTTTTATCTGATCCTTAATGTTATCATCCTCGAAAATGTCCTTCCAGTTCTCCTTAAAAATCAATGTCTTGCCAAGATCGATGGCTTTTAAGGCTGCATCCGAGAATTGTCCGCCAGGGAGTTGGTTAAACAAAAGCGCCAGCTCAATATTAATATGTCCAAGGAAAAAGTCATAGGCAGCTTCCCTGGGAACGCCTTTAGCCACAACGGCATCCACAGCTTCTTTCATAATGGAGACCATAGCCGCCCCAAAAGTCTCAGATAATGCCGGTTCCAGGATACCCATCTGCCAGATGGAGATCCTGTGGGAAACTGTTACAGGAGCATACATGGTTCTGGCCAGTTTTTCACCTCTTTCATAATCATCATCCGATCCCTGGATCAGGGCACAAACGATCGTTTGTTTGGCGGTGATCGCGCCGAAATAATCGAAATGCTTCTCAGGGTCGGGCTCATGGTTAAAAACCGAGGGATGGGAAGGATGGGAAGCGAAATAAGATACATCGCCGCGTTCAGGTAAGGCACCTGCCAGGGGGGCGGCAGGATCGAGAGATACGCCCATGGTTCCTTTCTTTAACATCGGAACATATTGATGTGCCACCTTATTTACGAGCACATCGGGTACCGCCAGAATGAGATAATCAGCTTCCGGGACCACCTCCTCCGGTTTGGAAACCTCAACGCCATTTGCACGCACCTTTTCAATCCCTTCCTGGCTTACTTCCAGATAATACATCTCATAGTCCGAATCCTTTAAGTTCCGGGTCAACCGGACACCCATCTTACCTCCTGCTCCTGCTAATACTACTTTTTCCATTGTTGTTTATTTTTAATTAAAAAATATTTATCGTCCTATAAAAATTCATGGATTTTTAGGCCTCCCGGCTTTGCATTTTAAATTTCACCCCCCTCGTTTACAAAAAACCGCATCAATGACTGGGATTAAAAAGTAATTTAAGGTTTTGTATACTTTCCCTTGCCCAGGATTCTTCCAGGTCTATCGTGTCCCTGATATTCTTCCGGGGGGGAGTCCATAGTTCCAGAATACCACTTTCACACTGACCCCATTTATTCAGCTTTCCCAGAATACCGGTGAGAGGAAGCATACCTTTCCCGGCGGGTGTGCCCTCCACCACAAATCCCATCATATGAGAGGCCCTTTTAACGGTAAAGTCCTTGATATGAAAATTAATGGTATAGGGACCCAACCATTGCATTACTTCAGCCATGCCTTCACCAGCACCCATAGAGTTAACAGAATCAAGGCAAATACCTGCATGAGCATCCCCGACGGTTTCTATGATCTTAGCGAAATCACCGGACTGAAAGCGATCATGATTTTCAATAGCCAGACTGATATTCCGGGATTTGAATTCAGGAAGGTATTCATTGATCGTGCGTATGACAGTGGGTACATCCGGTTTATACTCATCCCTGTCGATAACCGCCCTGAGGATCGGTGATCTGAAATAGTTTGCAAGATCAAGATACCTTTCGATGTTACTGGGGGTCAAGCCTCGCATACCCACTTCTATGCTTATATTATGTTTTTCAGCTTTCGCCATCAATTGATGTCGTCCCTCCTCATGCAGTTTGTGAAGCGGCAGGTTATCCGCTATCTGGACACAACCGACATCCATTTCAATCGCTTTATCAAGCAACTGATCATAACTCATCGGCCGTTCAGGCATGTTTCCCGGAACGCCAATAGCCCATGAATACGTATAAGAACTGATGCCAAGTCTCATCCTGATCTGGTTTTAATTAAACGGAATTGGTTAATGTGCCTGATGATCTGACCTGAAAAATTAACGAATTTTTCACCCTGACGGGCCGATGAAACATCCCGATTTTATCGGGGTGCTCATCGAGGTTAACCTTGTGATGTATTTCATTGAATATCAACTATATCTATTTAAAATTATGTTGTATAATGAAAGTTTATGAATAGGCTAAACTTAACAGGTATTAAAGCCAATCATTCCTGTGAATATTCCTTTTCAATTAGAAATAGTTCCTTTGGTCATACTTTCACCCTAAAGGTCCGTCGTTTATTTTAATCAATTGTAAAATCATGATATGATCTGTCTTTATCATGAATAACAAGCACCCAGTCGCTTCCTCTTCCTGTGGAATGCGGTGTAAATTCTCCGCGAAAGCCGGTTTTAACTTCAGTTTTGTCAAAAAACCGTCCGTCTCTGGGATTATACCAATAAGCCACGAGCTGATCTCCTTCCAGTCTTCCCAGATCCAACTGAAGTGGTTTGCCGGCAGGTGTGTAAGCGATCATCAGTTGATCATCCCGGGATATCATTGCCATCTGATATTCGCCGCCCCTGGGGTTGAAATTCAGGATGAGAGACTGATCGGGTTCCAACTGCTGCCAGGGAAAGGCTTCAAAGAATTTACGCATATAACCAACCTGAAAGGCTCCTGAATGATCCAACGCCCTTCGCCACTCCGTTCGCGCCCAGGAAACCGGGCTTCTGCCTTCCTGCCACATCTGCCAGATATTATGATTGCCATACGTATGCCCGCATGACCCGGAAAACATACTCCAGTAACCCGCCTGCCTTATATCAAAATCATCAAACCACCCGTACTCCCCGGGGCGGAACCGTACCGGATGATCCTCATACCTGGGCTCCCCATCAATGGTAGGCTTCACCGGAAGGAGTGCCCTGTTTCTCAGGGTGAACTCATAATTGGCTGCATCCCTCGGGCCATGACCCGATTGGAAAAAATTAAAATCGAGCCATTCATCCTGGTGAAACCATTCAGAAGAATTATGCCCCCCCTGGGGATGATAGGTCATCAGATGGCTCCCGCCATCTCCTGCTAACAACCCTTCGGCCATTTTCCTGATGATGGACAGGTCTTCCTCATTTTCAGGATTCCTGTCTCCGCCAAGGATCCATATAACCGGTTTCTCACGGTATCGCTGCCCGAGAAATTTGCCGAATTCAAAAGCGTTATCCGGTGTAAAAACCTCAGGCCCCTGACCCCACTTTCTGTTGAACTTATCTCCCCAGGTAGGCAACATGCCAATAATCAGACCCAGTTCAGCCGCTTTATCAACAATATAATCTACATGTCTGAAATAAGCCTCGTTAGGTCTTCCGGGATCCATATCAACCAGGGGAACATCATCATAGGGATTGGGAACCCTGAGGCCATCCAGTTCAGCAAGAACTACGGCCTGAATAACAGTAAATCCTTTTTCAGCCCTGTTTTCAAGATAGCGATCGGCCTCTTCACGATTCAGTCGATGGAATAACTCCCAGGCGGTATCCCCAAGGTAAAAAAAGGGGCGGCCGTCCTGATACACCAAATACCTATTGTCTTCACTTACCTTTAAGGGTTGGCTGTAAGTAATAAACGGCATCATAACAACAACTAATACTATCCGGATTTTCAGAAAAAAATCACGACTCGTTAATTGAATTTGTGACATAGTGATATTTTATTAAGGCTTCAAAAAAATAATAATCAGTATAGATCACGGGAACATCTATCTCCGTTCCAACCGGAAAATTACCGGCGCAGTGGTTCATTAAAAAAAAATCATTCTCATCAATAGCTGAACAATATAGCCCGGAGGCAAGGGAGGTGATCAGGTTTTTCGCTGATGACCGGTACAAAGCCTTGTCACGGATTTCGGAGAATGTGGCAAGTTCGGCCAAGCCGGAGGCCAGGATCGCTGCGGCGGCATCTTTAGGTGTATCAGGGATGGATAGGGCATCCAGGCCCCCGTAGGGAATGCCATCCGCCGGATAATTGGGATGGTTAAGTATGAGCCCGGCAACTCTTTCTGCCTGGTCGAGAACAGAATCCACAGCCAATGTTTCCGGTACTTCTGCAGGTTTATAGATTACTTCACGGGAATTTCTGCACCCGGTTAAAGAAAAAAGAAATACGATTAATGCTGAAAATAAAGCCGTTCTGTAATTCATAACAATTCACCTGATAATCATTGGATACCAACCACTTTTCCTGTTTCAGCAGACTGATAACTGGAAAAAACCAGCTCAATTGTCTTCAGGTTATCCTGCCCGGTGGTCTCGGATTTTCCGCCTCTCAATCCATGGAGGATATCCCGCTGTGCATCAACGATACTGGAATGTACTACGGCATATTCAGGATCTATCCATGGATAGAGGACCGGTTTGATGATCTCACCTGACGTACCTTCCTTTGTTGTCACCTTTAATTCGTAATCGGCATCCAGTTTAATGGATCCTTTGGATCCTTCCAACAGAATAAGTGTCTGAGGGAATACCTCCTTTTCAAGAAGAGAGGCATAGGACATCTCAGCATAGCAATGAATACCGTTTTTCATCTCCATAAAAACATTGGCCACATCCTCCCCTTTAATACCGGGATTAACACGCCGGGTTTTGCAGTACAATGTGGAGGCATCGCCTGCGATGAAACGACAGACGTCCAGCACATGAGAACCAACATCGGTCAATATAAACTGCTCCAGATCAGCAAGAAATGGTTGATTATCAAAAACCGGGAAGGCGCTGCAGAAAGAGACTCTAGCCTTAAAAACATCCCCGATAATACCAGAATTCATTATTTCTTTAACTTTTCTGACAGGCGCCTGCCACCTGAAATTCTCATTAATAAACAATTTGACCTGGTTGGTCTCACATGTCTTCACCAGTTCACTGGCATCTTCCCAGGAAGAAGCCATCGGTTTCTGACATACTACATCCAGACCTCTTTCAGCAGCCATACGGGTAAATTTCAGATGCGTATCCACATCCGTAATAATGTCGACAAAATCAAGTTCTTCAGCATCAAGCAGGGCTTCGGGATCATCATATACGGCCGGTACATGGAATTTCTGTGCCACTTTTTCGGCTTTCGATCTAGTTCTGTTATATACGGCGACCAACTCCAGCCCCTCCAGCTCATTCCAGCCGGAAATCTGGTAATGTGACCAGAACCCGCATCCAAAAACGGCATACTTCAATTTATTCATCTTTATTGAGTGATAGTTAAAAAAATCGTTGCTTTAATGATACGTAATTTAACAAAAAAAATAATTTTTAAACAGGTTTGGAACCAGATAATTAATATTCAGTATAGGGGGGTATAATCAGAAGCTGAAAACCCGTATTACCCTATGCTTCTGTTTTTTCCTGAAAAATGTTTTCATATTCCGGGCTTTCCGTTTTCATCCATTTATCCCAGAAAGTAAAGTATAATCCATAATTATACCTGAATTTTTTATGATGTAAATCGTGGTGAACCGCCCCGATAAGCCATTTCCCCACGCTGTTTTTTTCGAATCCCCTGGGATATATCTCTACCCCTGCATGATTGATTATGGCAGACACCGTCATCAGTATCAACAACAGAAAAAGAACATAAATATGGATGGGTAAAAAAAGTAATAACACAGGAATAATAAGGGCCTGCAAAACCGATTCATAAGGATGGAAGGAAAAGGATGTCCAGGAGGATGTATAGACGCTGTCGTGATGCACCCTGTGGATCATTCTGTATATCCGGGGCGTATGCATCCATCGGTGCAACCAGTAGTAATACGTTTCATGAATGAACATATAAAGCAACAAACTTATTGGCATCAGCCACAGGGGAAATTCCCTCACGCCGGTATATACCCGGACGTAGCCCATCTGCCATAAAATGATCATTACAACCCCTGATAAGCTAAATATCAATGAGGTGATGGCAGACCAATAGATCTCTTTTCGTACCTGACCTGCAGGTATCGGCCTGGCATGGAGTTGCCTTTTCCGGAACAGGTTACCCAGTTTAAAAAAGAAGATATAATGATAAATACCAGAAAAGGCTACATATCTCAAGAAAACTACTGCAAACAGAATGGATGATAGATAAAGAAAGTTGATGGGGTGGGTCCAGTTTGTATTCACAAATGCATTCATATTGTTCAAGTCAACTTTATGAGGAGGTTTTCTTTTTCGGAATTCTATGCCAGCCGGCCTGCAAAGATAACATGATATCCATAAAATAATTAACCCCAATATTTTTGAAACCGAATGCCTGCTTTTTTGTTTTTTTTAATATTGCCCGGGAAACAGGAATAATGAAAAATAACCTGTTTAAATGACATCACCAATCAATTCATACATTGTAAAAAAACTCTCAAGGATGCCCGTAAAGGTATCCCGCCGGTTTAAGTACTGATTAATCAGGATGAATTATTGATTGATGCAAATTTTTTTCATCGCTGAAACCAGTATCGTTGTTATTCTCCTTACAATTTTCTTACCTTTAAAGAATTTCCTCATTTTAATAAACGACTAATGCAGACATCTTCATCAATCCAATGGAGAATAAAAAAAAATGAAAAGCATAAAAATACCTGCAAATACCGATAAAATGAAAACACCATTTACGAAGATGCCACTCATTTTGATACTATGTATGCTTGCCTCTCTTTCCGGTGTCAGGGCACAGGGCTGCAGCGATGCCGGTTTCTGTACAATGGGAGCCATGAAGCCGGGTCAGGATTTCAATAAAAAAATCCCGGTTAAACTTCGTTCCCTTGAACTCAATTTTTACAGGGGAACCTCTACATTAACACCGGTTATTTATGTAGCCACTCTGGATTTCAGTTTTTCTCTGAAGGAAAAAACAGATTTTCAGCTTAAACTCCCCTATCAGTACGTCAGCGGCAATTTCGGGTCTGCAGGCGGATTAGGAGACATAAGCATCAGTATGACGCGCTTGGTATTCAGTTCGGAAAATCTTGAGATCAACGCAACTATTGGCACGAAGTTGCCTTCGAATAATTCAAATATAAAGAATTTCGATGCCGGTTTTGGACGGGATTATCCGATGTACTATCAGATCAGCCTGGGATCTTTTGATCTCATTGCAGGGATTTCTCTTATCTCTGATAAATGGCTTGTGGCCACAGGGATCCAAGCCGCCTTAACCAGGAACGAAAATTATTTCAGGTGGAATGAATGGAATGATTACCCGAATCCGGAATATGTACGGGAATATCCGCTTTCCAAGGAATTAAAAAGAGGAACGGACATAATGTTAAGGGTGGAACGGAATTTCAGGTATGGCAGATGGACTTTCAATGCCGGCATTTTGCCAATTTTCAGGATCACCAAGGATGAAATATTAAATGAAGCTACCAGTGAAAGAGAAAAGCTCGATGGTACTACCGGCATGGCCCTGTCGGCCCTGGTCGGGGGTGGTTATCAGTTTGATGTTAACTCAGGAATAAAAATTATTCTTGGCCGGAAGATCACACAGCGTGAAGTTAACCCCGACGGCCTCACACGTGAGGTTGTAACGTCGCTTTCATATGTATATCGTTTCTGATATGAAAAATGGAATTATCATACTACTCTTTTATTTATTGTGCCTGAGGGCTGCCGGACAGGATAGGCTTTATAAAGAAGCCGACAGCCTGATCAATGCAGGTTATCCTGAACAGGCCTTATCGTTATTAGAAAACAATAAAGAAGATAATAATCCGCAACAAGGCTACCTTGCCGGGATAGCCTTCCTGCATATTGGCAAGAACGATAAAGCCGAAAAGCAGTTAAAGGAAACCTATAACACATTTGATAAAAAAGGAGACTCCTACTGGATGGCCGAATGCCTTGCCGGGCTGGGCAATATTTACTGGGCCAACAGTCAGAATTACCAAGCCCTGCAATACCACCTTAATGCATTGGATATCAGAAGAAAAATAAATGATCCGAAAAAAATCGCTGCTTCCTATAATGATATCGGACTGGTTTACAGCATGATCAACCCCGAAATTGCCCTGGAATATTATGAAATGTCCTATCGCATATACCTGGATATTTACGGCTCCCGAGATGAACGAACAGCCAATTCAAACATCAACCTGGCTTTCATTAACAGCCAGTCGGGAGAATATGAAAAAGCACTCCGTTATCTCGATAAAGCCTATGAAATAAAAAAGATGATCTATACTGTATCCCACCCTACCCTTGGCTTCATCCATGCCGCCAGGGGCGAGGTAATGGCAAAAGCAGGGAAGTATCAGGAGGCCATAGACAGTTATCGCCTGGCTGAGATAATATACAGGCAATCATATGGGGCAAAACATCCGGAACTGGCGAATATATTTAACCGGGTGGCTTCTCTTGAATTAAGCCGGGGCAACTATCAGGAAGCCCTTTCATACACTCAAAATGCCATGATAGCCAACCACGACAGTTTTAATTCGAATAATTATTATGGATTCCCTGATGACGGCAATTATTACAATCCGGATATTTTGTTGACTTCTCTTATCCTGAAGGGCCAGGCGCTGGAAAGCAGGTATTTTACCAAGACCCTGAACCGCAAAGACCTGCTGGCGAGTCTTGACCTATTACTATACGGCGATCAGTTGATCGATCAGTTACGACATATCCGCACAAACCAGGAAGATAAAATTTTCCTTAATAATCAGGCACAGGATCTTTATGAACATGGCATCGGCATCGCACTTGAACTGGCTGATATCTCCTTTATCAAAAGTGCTTTCCGTGAAAAAGCCTTTTATTTCAGTGAAAAAAGTAAGGCAATAGTGCTCCTTGATGCTATCAATGACGCGAATGCCAAGGAATTCGCAAGCATCCCCAAGAAAACAATCGAATATGAGAAAGAATTAAAATCATCGATAGCCTTCCTCTCACAACAGCTTGTTGACCGTATGAAGGAGGATGATGAAACAGAAATAAGAAACCGGCTATTCACCCTTACGCAGGAATATAATCAGTTTATCAACCAACTGGAGCAAGATTATCCGGAATATTTTAACCTGAAATATGATGTCAATATCCCCTCAGTAGAAGACCTGCAATCATCCCTAAATGATCATCAGGGAATACAATCCTATTTTATTGGAGAAAATCGAAAACGGCTATACGTTTTTCAATTGACAAATAAAAAATTCAGGGTCAGGAGTAGTCCATTATCTGATGACCTCCAGCGCAATCTCATTGGCTTCCGGAATGCTATCATTTATGACTTGCCGGCGGAGTTTATGATGACAGGAGCAGCCCTGTATGATCAGCTTTTCCCCGGCAATATATTCCCGGGAATAAAAGAACTGATCATTATTCCATCTGGAAGACTTGGCGCCACACCTTTCGAAGCGCTTGTAAAGAATTATTATCAAGGTCAGACCTATGAAGATGCCGATTACCTTATTGAAGCGGTTAACATCAGTTATCAGTTTTCTGCCTCCCTCTTATTCCAGAACCTGAAAAAAAGTAGTTTTAATACCAATAGGGCCGCTTTACTTGCTCCGGTGGAATTCATATACAGGGATAGGCCCGCCCTTCCGACGCTTGCCGGTACCAGGGAAGAAATCAGTGAAATTGACAGGATACTGCAGCAGGGAGGCTTTAATACCAACACATTGTTATACGCCGACGCATCCGAGGCAGGAATCAAATCGGCTATAGTGGATAAGTATACCT
>CAZYDB010000103.1:0-520 GCA_964645995.1 uncultured Roseivirgaceae bacterium | reverse complement strand
CATATTGCCTCACATGGCGTCGTTAACGAAAAGCATCCTGAACTATCCTGTATTTTTCTACAGGAAAACAATCCTTCGGAAGACGGAATTTTATATACCGGGGAAATATATAATTTGCAAATGAATGCCGACCTGGTAGCCTTATCCGCTTGTCAAACCGGCATGGGGCAGATCCATAAAGGAGAAGGCATTGTCGGCTTATCCAGGGCTTTACTATTTGCAGGTGCTAACAATATGCTGGTCTCATTATGGCGTGTGAATGATATCAGCACATCCGAACTTATGCGGATTTTTTATGAAAATAGCATTACCAAAAAACAATCGTTCAATCATGCATTAGGTAATGCCAAAAGAGCTATGATTAATAGCAGCGATTTCCAATCACCCTACCACTGGGCTTCCTTTGTCCTGATCGGTAATTAATCCTTAACCCGAAAAATTCATTTATTTTCCCCCGATTTTATTGAGATGCCCATCAGGGTTAACCTGGCGAAGTATCTTATTGAATATCACCTATATA
>CAZYDB010000102.1:0-13873 GCA_964645995.1 uncultured Roseivirgaceae bacterium | reverse complement strand
ATTAAGGAGGTGAAAAGTTCGGTAAGCCAATGGAAAACCATAGCGCAGGAAATAGGAATACCCCGACAGGAACAGCAGCTTATGGAGGCTGCATTTCGATATTGAGATAATTAAGTTGCCATGCCCATTCACTTATATCAATCGAAGAAAGTTCAGCGACACATCGGTCAGCGAGTTTATGATGATCTTCCCTGGACGGAAGAACAAGTGGACCCGCTAACCCTTTGGTATGTTGATGTGTTTTTCATTCAATGCGAAAGGTATCTGGTGCTAGCCAATCCACTTACCAAATTCACCTTCTTCATTTTTCGCTTTTCCAGAAAGACTCATCCTGATTTTATGCAAACTTTTGCTGAAAAGCTATCCGCCACACTCCGTGCGGCTGATATTGACCCTACCAAGTATCTACAGCAATGTGATTTTTTGATCCCCTTTACTGTGACTAATAAATCGGCATCTGCCCACTTATCACAAATTAAATTTGAATATACGGACATGATTTCGGCACATTGGCATGGTGTAGATCCTCCTGATGATGAATTATACTACAACCAACTAATTGCCGATCATATTGTGAGTTACAATAAAAAGGATTACGATAAGCCTGCCAAACGATTTTATCATGAGCTTATCTTGAGAAGGTGGAATTAAGATAATGAACTACTCCGGGGCAGAGCCCCGGAGTAGTTCATTTAAATACCTTTAATCGCCTCCATCAGATTTCTCCTGCGTTTATACTCATTCCTTATATCCTGAGCTATGAAAATTGCTTTGTTCCGGTCTATTTTCTTTAAAGCTTTCAGCGAATCCGCGATAGCATAGTAATGCCTGTCGCCGGTATGAGGCAACTCTTGCTCTATACGTTTAACGAAATATGTTTCGGCCTCCTCAGGGCATTGTTCGAAGTTCTTTATAAAAAACCTGTATTTAACATCATCCCATAGCTCATCGCTTTCCCCCATAAATTGAACAGCCTCGCGGAATCGCTGATGTTTTTCAAGATATTCCAGGTACTTATAGGCATCTTTTTTCTTTACAATATTCTCAAATGCAATTTGATTCGCAGGTAAATACTCCACTATCATTTCCAGTAAAGAAATGGATGAGTGCTTATTTAGCGCCTCCCTGGCCGTACTGTCAAGCGGGTATCCCATTTCATTTTTCAGCTGAAGTAACTCAACATAAAGTTCCTTAGTATTTCTATAATATTCGGCAGACGCTTGAAGATAAACTTCAATAACTCGTATCGCCTCATCTTTACTTCCATTGCTTTTATACAGTCTTGCCAGTTCCAGCGTCAGGTACTCGCTAACATGATGTGCTGCCTTGAGAACCCTTTCCTTTTCATGTGGTGTCAGGTGATCTGAAAGAAGCTTAAAATAAGCCTCGGCATTTTCATAATTCTCCTCACCGACTTCTTTTAAAAAATATGCTTTTACTTCAGGGGTTTCTTTTTCAGAAAACAATTTTTCTCTTTCCATTAAAATGCCTTCGCAGAAATCGTAATCCATTTCTGAAATCGCCCCCTCGACTTGTTCTATAAAATCCATTTTTTTATCAAACGGAAGCGAATAAATATAATCGCGAATCACCCTACTAAGATCATCTCCTTCAAAAACCCCATCATAATAATCATCATATAAATATCCCTCATCCATCAGGGCATTTAGTTGTTTCAATGTTCTGATGATCAACTCACCGGTCTCCTCCGGAAATTTCTCCCATACCCCTTTTAGCTTTTCAAGCAATGCAACAAGAGCACTTTCAAAGGAAACCGGATCGTAAAGCAATTCATCATCCTGAGGCAATGATTCGATCTGCGATACCACTTTATCAAATAACCTTTTAGATTGATCTTTTCCAAGACTGTTGAAGGTAATAAGCTCCTTGAAATTTCCGGGAGCAAATTTTAAAACCAGCCGGATAAGCTCCTTTTTTGATAAGGATTGAAGGTATTGCTCTACCTTTTTCATATCCGGAGAATCGGGAATATGCTCCTGTTCGTTTATTTCTTCCGCATGATCAACACAATAGAGCAAAACAGCTACCACATGTTTACACCCGCCTCCAATCGGACATGAACAATGCTCGTGAAGTTTATGATCCAACAGCTTTATACTAATCACGTATCTTAAACTGCCGTGCACCCGGGCTGTTAGTTTATCCGCCCCCTGTATCGTCAGATCGCTGACACGACCCTGCTCATAGTATTTTAATCCCTTATAAAATGTACCGGAAGAAAAATCTAACTGAATTTGCTCATAGGTAAGTTCGCTGAGAAAATCTTTCAAACTGTTCTCTGTTGTTTCAAGCATAATTAATCGGCGTTATTGCTTAAATATATGATATTTTGACAAATCGGACATCGAAAAACTCCCGGTATTTTTTCAATGAATCGCAGTCCAATATCCAATTGAAATTCGCAGATCCCTTATCCCTGGACTTGGCGCCAACCATAGCCTATAAATTCAATAAAGTATTCCGGCTGGGCGGGTCCATAACCTATCGCATAGCTATTATTAACGAAACAAAATATAAAATTGATATACCGGCGGATATGTATGGTTACAGTTTATTTGCCTCACACAATTTTTTCAAGGGAATTTTCGGTCACCTGGAATACGAAAGGATGAGCAAAGCCATTATGGATAACGATATCCTGGTCCGCCGAAAATGGGTGGATGGATTTATGGTAGGCATAGGCAAACAATACAAGATTTTCAACAAACTCAACGGAGCGGTGATCTTAATGTACAACACCCTCCATAATGAACACAGCCCCCACCCCCGGGCCTGGCAGGTGAAAATGGGGTTTTATGTGGATTAGGATAAAATTTTCAGCTATTCAAATACATTCATTTTAAGAGTTTAATAATTTTTTTTACATAATCTATATGTACAATTATACAATTATTTAAATTTAAACATCCTGATACGTAATACGTTAATAATCACGACATGAATAATCAGAATTATCGGATTTTGCTACGTGAAGAGCCGGAAGGTGGATTCACAGTCTTTGTTCCAAGTCTGGAAGGGTGCATAACATTTGGTGCAACTTTGCAGGAGGCAAAAGATAATGCAAAAGAAGCCATTGAGCTCTATATTGAATCTCTGAAAGCTGATGACCTTCCAATTCCCTCAGATGATAATTTTTTAGAGTATAATCTACAAATCACCAATGCCTGATTTCAGTTCAAAAGAAATCATCAGGAAACTTGAAAAAGCAGGCTTTATTCTCGACCGGACAAAAGGCAGTCATCATATTTACAAACATCCGAATGGTAAACGAATAGTTGTACCCCATCCTCGTAAAGACCTTCCGAAAGGCACTTATTATTCGATTCTGAAACAAGCCGGACTCGATTAATTTTTTTTATAAAATTGCCCCTGTAATGTACCTGTATATGCAGGATTGTTATATAACATTTTGATTATTAAATATTTATAAAACGGGGTTACTTTCTGTATCGGTAAGTAGATCTAAAAATCTCAAATCAGACCGCAAGACATCCCTCAGGGACATAAAGCAATACCATATACAATAGAAGACCGATGTATGCCCGGACGACAACACTTTATTTGTGTTAACCCTGTTTTTAATTCTCCCTTTCCATTGATTTCTATATTACCCCTGGATTTCTCCAATCAGGATTTCCGTATGGTCTTCATTTTTTATTCCTAAAAATTCTTCCGGATCCCGGATCATTTCCTCGAACGTCAGTTCATTGATTTCCTCAAATTTTTTCTTATCGATAACCCCTGGCTCCCGGATTTCTTCTTTCATTCTCACTATACCCAGACCAAAATCTGTATCTATTACATAGACTTCAAGAAAATCTGAAAAGAAACGCCGCAAATAGTATATTGTCTTCCAGACGTCTCCGCACCAAAGTTCTTCAGTACCCATAAGCCCCTTTTTTATCAGGTCCTCCTTAGAATTTGCCGGTGTGGCAGACAGACCATCCGGGGGATAGCAATCGTGTAAAATGATCACTCCTTTCCGGTTAAGGTACTTCAAAGAATTCAGGACATCTTTCAATGAGGCTTCAAACGTATGCAGGCCATCGATCAAAACAACATCGATCCCCTTTTCCAGGATTGGTTTTCTCCTGCTGAAAAAATCATCACTCGTTTCTTCAAAATACCTGCTTCTTATGTTTGACGGATTTTTGATAATCCATTTGAGTTTTTTTTCAAAAGGGATCTTAAAATCCGGGTCAACAGCCATTTTATTCGCACACCTGACGGGAAGGAAGGATTTACCTGATTGAGTGCCTATTTCAAGATAGGTGGTAAAACCCGCTTTCTGAAGGATGTTTTGAATTAATGCTATTCTATCCATCACTACTGGTTTCAATCCTTAAAATAGTGTTAAACCGCAGGAATTATTCATTCTCATTTTTTTTTCAATGACAACAATTGTCATCAAGTATCTTTCCCGCCATTCAGGGCTTTTAAACACCCAATTCTCTGTTTTTTCAGTTACCCGAACTCGCATAAATGTTCCTGTAAATCACTTTTCGAAACTCACTAAAGCCTTCACAATCCTATTCAGGAAGACTATCAATGTGAATGCTACCCGGAATGGCATCCGGCCGCTTTTACACGTAACTTATCATGCCATCATCCCCTAGCGGTCGTCCTGATCTTTCAGTGCCTTGAAAAGCACTTTGAAACAATCCGCATTTTCCTGGTCCCGCTCAGGTGCCTCCCTGCCATAATACGCATTCATGAAATTGCCCGTTCCCGTCCAGGACGTCTGAAATACACCCAGCATGCGATTCGCTATTTCCTCAGGAGCTGATTCTCTCACCAGTTTCAACTGTTCAAGCTGTTGCAATGCGACCTCCTGGTTTCGCCAGGGGCATGACAACACCCTGAAACCCTTGGTGGCAAAGTATGCTGCTGTCGGCGGGGCGTTTTCATAATGCCAGTCACACATGACTATTCCTTTGGGCACTCTGTCGATCGCCCGGTGAGTATTATTCATGCTGGCTTCCCACATGCCCAGTCCGGTAGTCCTGCCATCCAGAAAACGGTCAGCCCACATCCACATTTCAATTCCCCTGGATGCCAGGTGATTGTATATGGCGGTCACTTCACCGGCGTAAAGAACGGCATGATCCTTGCCGGAACACCTTGGGCATTTTTCATCCCCAATATAAAAAACCTCATCCATGCCTACGTGCAGGGCCCTGGCTTCACATACTTCAACGAGTTCATCCATCAAAGCGAAAATGATCGGGTGAAGGTCGGGATGCAGGGGGCAATAGCTTTTGCAGTATAAGCCGTCTTCATTCGGCCATTTATATTCTTCGGGCATCTTCACATGCGGAGTTTCATCCAGTGCAGGATATTCCTTTAAAAGGGGAAGCAAGTTCTTTCCGCCGGATTGATGTCCCAGCATATTCATTTTCGGTATCAATTCAATTCCTGCATTCTGACAGGCTTCTACGATGGATTTGACCTCCTTTGTTGAGAGAGCCCCTTCACTGGCAAGTTCAGGATGACTCTTCCATTGGTATTTATACCGGAAACGCAATACCAGGTGGGTGACTCCCTCCTCTTTCAGATCCTTTTGTATAAAATCAAGGAATTCCGGGAGTTCTTCGCTGTCAGGTGCAGCAATTAAAAAGGCTTTAACGGGTATATCCCCTTCAGCTGCAGATGCTGCATATCCAGAAAACAACAGGGTCAATAAAAAAAGATAGATTACCAGTTTCATGATAGTAAAAAATTAGGGTTTAAGAAAAAATCATACTTTGAAATTAATAAAAATTATTTAATTATCCTGAAACAGTTTCCTGAGTAGGCAAACAATACGCCCGGATTTGACCACGCCCTCGGTGTGGTTCGTGATTCAATGCCGGAATAAATGTTAATTATACAATGCAAACACGCAAATGTCAAGTTGCAAAATATACCGATAATCAAGCTTTTTACATTCTTAACCTGGTATTCATTATTTTACATGATCAAAAACCTCGATTTATACGCATCAAAGACCCTTTTCTTTTTTTGGCCCGCTGTTTGCATTATCTCCATCAGGAACATAAAATACGATCATGAAAACACTTAATATACACCGGATATCCTTTCTTTTCATCCTGGTTTTCGCATGGATGACTGCAAAGGGACAGCAATGGGAGGTTCCGGGCGATCATTTCAGCCTGGAAGGCGCCCTGGAGATGTTCAAACAATCGGCTTCTCCGGAAGAATTCGAGCGAATGCTCAATGATCCGGAGGCCCGGGTCAATAACCTGGACCTGAACGGGGACGGCTACATCGATTATATCAGGGTGATCGACTATTACGAAGGAAACGTCCATGCTTTTGTTTTGCAGGCCGCGATCTCCGAATACCAAAACCAGGACGTCGCCGTGATCACCCTTGAAAAACTGGCAGATGGCAGGGCCATTCTGCAGATCACCGGTGATGCCGACATTTACGGCGTTGAGACCATCATCGAACCTACCAGGGAAGTCAGGACCTATGCCGGTGCCAACACTTCCAGGGTCGTGGTGAATGTATGGGCATGGCCCATGGTCAGGTATGTCTACGACCCCTATTACAGGGTTTGGGTATCGCCGTGGGGCTGGCACGCCCGTCCGTACTGGTGGAGTCCCTGGAGACCGGCCGTATATTATGACTATTACGCCTACTGGAGGCCTTTCAGAAGTTATTACTCGGTATGCTATACACGTCGTGTGGTTTATGCCCACACCATTTACAGGCCGTATCGAACCACTTCAGTAATCGTTCATAACCGTCACCATCATAGAATTAAAAAATACCGGTCAGCTTATATAACCCGGGGAGGACGTTACCAGCCCCGTGATGACCGTTATCGCGACCGCCGCTCGAATACTGTCCGATATCGTGCTGACGGACGAATTGCAACAGCCTCGAATGAGCGTATCAGCTCAGGAGGCTCCTCCCGCAACCGTCTCAATGAAGGACGTACACCCGTAAGGCGTGAAAACGGAAATACTTTCCAACGGTCAAGCCGTAGTAATGAACGATACAGTGAAAACCCCAATACCCGGCGCAGTACCGGAAGATCAAATAATACTACTGGCCTGAGTAGAACCGAAAGAAATTCAGCGACACAAGACCTCAGAGGAAGGTCTTATGAGAATTCCGGTTTGCGAAGATCTGATGCACGCACAAATAATGAATCCGGCCATCCTGGATCAACCAGAAACTCCAGTATGCGGCGTTCCGATATCAAATCTTCCGGAAATGCCGATATCCGGCGCCCTCAGCAGGGTTCAGAGAGTAATGCAGGTTATCGTAAGTCATTTACAGGTTCCAGCTCCCGGGAATCATTTACCAGACCTTCGAATAAACCCCCTTCCAGGAGTTCGGTAAGAAGTTCGGGTAGCCGGCAATCAAACGGCAACAGTTCCGGTATCCAACGATCCACCAACCGGTCTTCAAAAAGTAGCAGCACTCCCTCTCGAAGTTCAGGAAACTCTGACTCAGGTAAAAGAAGGCGCTGATCATCGGGTATCGGGTTCTTTTATTGCAAGCAGGTGCAGCATCCCCTCTGGCCTGACAGGCATGCACCAGAAAGAGTGCAACAGGATCTTGATATCCTGAATAATTTCTCCCCTTTTCCGGCTACTATAGCGGATCATACGACATCCAGTCGACTTCCAGTTCATAGGGTTGCAGGGGTTTTTCCACGGACTCCGGATTAGTTTCAACCGGCCAATCCTTGGTATGCCAGAAATTTAACCGGTAACGTGATGGATGGGGTGGAATGCCTAATTGCGATCCACTGTAATCCCACAAAACTACGGTGTCGGCAGTCGCCGGGTGAATCATCCACCATCGGATCCGGTCCGGATGCCAGTCGAATCCATAAACATAGAATTGTGCAGAAGCATCAAATCCATCAATCCGGGGCACTTCTTCAGGCATATTCTGTAAACCCATCAGGGGGGATCGTTCTCCGGCATGACCGATCCTCGTGGTCGTGCCGTAGATCATGCCTTCTGCAAGATTGATAGTCCGGCCAATCCTGCGGAGACTGTCCCGGTAGCCTGTCCATGTGCCCACGTAAATGACCTCAGGATCAGCCAGCAACCATTCCATATCAATTTCGCTCAATCCTTGTTCCTTATTCGTATGATAGGTAAAATAGCCCACCACCGCTCCTGCATCAGGCTGGATCTCTCTAACATCCGGGATCTTCAAACGCACGGAATAGGTTCCGAAATGTGTTAAATGATTGGAAATGATCTCAGGGCCTTTCCCTGCACCCGCAGGATCATCAGGATCGATCCTGAATGAAAGAATACTCGTCCCTGGCTCGGCAGGTGAGTCCTTGCCAAAAGAACGGGTAAAATCCGCTCCATTACCGGCGGTATGATATTTAAAAAAAGTTGAATTTTCATCCTCGAAATCCTCGAAAAATGAATCATGGTATTTTTCTTTCTCCTCACAGGAGTTCATCAGGAATACTAGAACTAAAAGACAAAAAGTAAGTTTTCTTTCCATATTATTAAAAAAAGGTTTCATCTCAAACAGTATTAACAGGAATTTTCCTTTTTGTGGAAAGGTTCCTGTTTACTGACCCAACAAGGGTCAGGAATACCTTTATTTCCTTAAATTAAATCATTCCAGTGTAATAATTCCGGGGTGCATCAAAAGTTTTTGTCCTAACCAATTATTTGTTAAAGATAGCTTCAGGAA
Organism: uncultured Roseivirgaceae bacterium; assembly: GCA_964645995.1. GTDB lineage: Bacteria > Bacteroidota > Bacteroidia > Cytophagales > Cyclobacteriaceae > JAGTVG01. The sequence continues at coordinate 5,170 of CAZYDB010000102.1, read as the reverse complement.
TAAACGAATTTTAAAAAGTGATTAAACGATCATGCCGTTATCTTTTCATCGGCCATCAGGTCACGATTAAGTTCATAGAATTTCTCTGCCACCTCCGGGTTTGCAAATTTCATAAAAACAGCATCCGGATTTTGCCGTAATTCGATCATCAGGCCAAGGGGATTATCAAGCGAGGTTTTCATGAATAATTTGCCGAACAATGTCTTGAGCCAATAGAGTACAAACATAGTAATCTTTGAGCCAATCCATAATCCGGCTACAGCACCTATTATTAAAAAAAAAACTAATAATCCTCCTTCGGTTACACCGAATATTCCATTCTCCGAAATATGTATCCACATCCATACTGCCAGTGCAAGCCCAGGGATAAGGGACAGGATAAAAAGCATAATCTCAATTGTAGCATTTCGCTTGGCTATACCAGCATGTTCTTTACAATAATGTCTTGGAATGCTTATGGGGTGTTTAATGGTTTTATCACCCTTCTTTTCTTCTATTTCTAAATCGGACTTGATTATATCATTTCCCGGTTTTCCACAGTAAAGGCAAATCTCCGGCATTTGTCCGGGGAACCTGTGATTTTTCAGAGATATTGAAAAATTTGTTTTCATGATAATGAGTTTGATAATTACTATTGTAACAATACTGGATCGATTGTCGTTCCAACGCTTGTATTTATCAATATCTTTTTTCTGCATCTGAAAACGTAAATATCCCATCTTGCCGGTTCATTCTTCATTAAATAAATGGGATATCTTTCATTTTTTTCATCAGGAAATCATTAAATTGATCATAATATACCTGTAAACATGCAAAAACTCTGTGTGATCATGTTTACCGACATCGTCGGGTACACTGCCTTTATGGGAGAAGATGTGGAAAAGGGGTTGAACATGCTCAGGAAAAACCGTCAAATACATAAAGAGACGATTGAAAAATACCAGGGCAAATATCTGAAAGAAATTGGCGATGGTACGCTGGCCAGCTTCAACAGCGCAAATGACGCCGTTCACTGCGCCCTGGAGATCCAGAAATTAGCAGGAATTCAGCTTGATGCGAAACTAAGGATCGGCCTTCACCTGGGGGATGTGACTTTTGAAAACGATGATGTCTTCGGTGACGGTGTTAACATTGCATCACGCCTGCAATCCATTGCCGATCCGGGAGGCATTTATATCTCTGAATCCATTTATGAAGCCATAAGAGCAAGAAGTGACATCCACTGTGGGCTGCTGGGTAATGTGAAACTGAAAAACGTTGACCATTTGCTAAGAATCTACTTTTTGCAGGAAAAGGGATTACCCATCCCGTCAATAAAAAAGATCCGGCAATTGACAGATGAAAGGCTTGGCTCCAAAATGAAATCAGGCTGGCTCTACGCTTTCATCCTATTAATAGTGATCAGCCTAGCCATAATAAAGTTCTGGATCCCCGGCAGCGGATTGAAAAATATACGATCAGTGGCTGTATTGCCGATAGAAGATCTGTCCGGTAATATGACCGAAGATTGGCTAAGCGCCGGTATTCACCATGGTCTGATAGACGAATTAATGAAAATTCAGTCTTTGAGGGTCGTCTCACGAACATCTGCCATGAAATATCAGTCGACCGATAAATCCATCCCGGAGATCGCTGAGGAATTGAACGTTGATGGCATTTTAGAAGTGACCTGTTTCAGGGGAAATGATGCATTAAATATCCATGTGCGCCTGATCAGGGCCAGGCCAAAAGAACAGCAGTTATGGTCGAATGCTTTTGAAAGGGAAATGCGGGATGTGCTGACCACGTACGGAGATGTAGCCAAATTGGTGGCCGAAAAGATCAATATAGAGTTATCCACGAAAGAAAAACAAAGACTGGGACCCAAACACCCGGTAGATCCGGATGCCTATGAAGCCTATCTGAAAGGAATGATGTACTGGAGCAAGCTGGGTAAAAAGGATCTGGATGAGGCCATGCAGTTTTTTCAGCAGGCCATAGAAATAGACCCTGAATTTGCCCTGGCTCACGCAGGTATTGCTTTGATCTGGGGTGGAAGAATGCAGGGAGGTTATGTGCCCTTTAGTGAAGCTGGTTCGAAAGTTAAGGCCGCCATGCAAAAAGCGCTTGAACTGGACAGTACCTTAACCCAAATGCATTACCTGAAGGCGGTAACCGGTGTCTGGTTCTTCTGGGACTGGGAGGCCGGGAAAAAAGAATTTTATATCACCCTCGATCAGAACCCCAACCATGCTGATGCGAATGCTTATTATGCTCATTTATTGGGAATCCTCGGATCTCCGGATCAGGCCATCCCCTATGGGAAAAAAGCAGTCGAACTTGAAAAACTGAATGCAAGGATGTGGGCCTTATATGGCATGACACTCAGGCATGCACATAAACCTGACCAGGCCATCGAAGCACTGGAAGAGGCGCGGATTCAGTTTCCCCGGGAGATCATGATCCATTCCACCCTTAGATCCGCCTATCATGATAAAGCCATGTATCAGCAAGCCATTGAAGCGGGCATCCAGTATTATACCATCAAGAATGATAGTGTAAATAAACAGGTGCTCGAAACGGCCTATAGAACAGGCGGTTATCACCATGCACTCTTGCAAAATGCGGATGCAATGGAAATCCGCTCGGATACCACCTATGTTACTCCCTGGCAGATCGCAACCATTTATACCCGGGCTGGAATAAAGGACCAGGCACTCAACTGGCTAGAAAAAGCTTATGAAGCGCGCGATCCAAATATGCCATATATCTCTGTGGATCCCATATTCGATTATTTAAAGGATGAAATCCGGTTTCAGACATTGCTCCGTAAAATGCGACTCAATTAGTTAGTTTCACCATTTTTATATCCTTTTTTTTATAATTCAATATATTGGCTGTTATGCCGAATAAAATTACCAGTCCACTGCAATAGCAGCAAAAATATATGAACTATCCGAAAGGAAAAATGAAGAAACAGACCCGTCTTACACCTTCTGGCTTAAGTTAAAGTGTTATAACTTGCTAATTATGAATAAGCTATGATTTTTATAAAATCCTGAAAATTTATCGATGATCAAAATCTATGTACTAATAAACCCGGCTTACAGCATTAATTACTTTTCAATTCTGCTTAATTGATCACTATATTTGTCAAAAAAAATCAGTAACATATAATGCGTATTTCACAAATAGCCAGACGATTATCAATTACACCCACTGAAATCGTTGAATTTCTCAGGGACCATGGAAAGCCGCCCGTAAGTCATCATGCGAAACTTGATGATGAAATGATCGGGATGATCCTCTGTAAATACCAGCGGGACCCCGTCGCTGAAGATGCCGGGAAAAGGTATTCTGAAACTACAAGCAGCGCAAAAACAGTAATAGAGGCGGAGCAATCTGTTGACGATAATGAAGAATCGAATGCCAGTACTTCAGTACCTGAATCCGGCAACAAAGAGCCGGAATTAATTGAAATTCCCAAGCCTAAGCTTAAAGGTGTAAAAGTTGTAGGCAAGATCGATTTGCCTGCGAAACCTGCACCAGCGAAACCTGAAAAAGAAGAATTGCTACCGGAAACTACCGCTGAAGAGGATAATAAAAAGGGCTCCCAGCCCGTCCGGAAAAAAACCTACCCTCCCGGGAAGACTTTCAAAAAGCGTAAAGCACCACAAAAACCCCTAACTTACCAGGAAAAAATACAGCTGGAGGAAGAAAGAAAAGAAAAGAAAAAACAAGCACGGAAAAAACGGGAAAAAGAAAAGAAGCGGCAACATTATGTTAAGAAAGTACAAAATAATCCGGCACTTTCAGCCAAAAAACCTGATAAAAAGTCACGGGTCGCCGCAGAAAAGAAAGAAATTTTACAACGCAGAAAGCCGGACTACAAGAATCCCCTGCGGAAATTATGGGGCTGGCTTAACGGGGAGTATGACGATATTTATTGAGATTGCTGTCAATCCAGCAAGCCGTTCGGGAAAGGAAGAAGCCGTAAATCATCCGTTGAAAGAGTGATTTGGTCCTGCTTACGGCGAGTTCGCCAGCTTCTCCATCAAACACCCGAAAGCTCCTACTCTATTCCCAGCAGTTCGACTTCAAAGATCAGAGTTTCATGGGGGCCAATCACCTGGCCGGCACCTCTCTCCCCATAAGCAAGTTCTGAAGGAATATAAATTTTCCACTTAGAGCCTACAGGCATCAACTGCAAGGCTTCCTGCCATCCTGGAATTACCTGGGTAACGCCAAAAGTAACGGGTTCTCCGCGATCGACAGAACTGTCGAATACCGTACTGTCGATAGTCATCCCATGATAATGGACGCGTACCTGGTCATCAGCCGATGGCACAGGGCCACTTCCTTCGGCCAGGATCTCATATTGCAATCCACTTTCCGTGGTCATTATTTCTTCCCTCAATTTATTTTCAGCAAGAAAATCTTTACCGGCCTGTATGCTTTTTTCAGCATTGGCCATCTGCATATTCTGAAAGTAGGTATTAAGAATATTTCCTGCCTGAGCAGCATCCAACAACGTCTCCTCATCTCCAAATACATCCCTGAATGCTTTTGCGACAGCTTCGGTATTGATCTCATCCATACCCTGCGATTTGATATTTTCCGCAATATTAAGCCCCAGGCTATAACTTACGCTGTCCAGTTCATTATTCAGCTTAACCTCTTTATTGCCAATTCCCTGACCACTGCAGCCGATAAAGAGACTAAAAGCCATAGCGGTGACAACAGTTGATAATAATTTCATTGATTAATATTTTTAATTAACGATTTTTAAAATTGTGGACAAAGGTACAATAATGATTTTACTTTCATCAAGGCCTGAAAGCTTTATTTTACCTATCCGGTAATAGCCGGCTTCAGTGAACCTGGATCTCGTCCACAAAGATCCAACTGGGCATCCCGGCCGCATGATGCCAGACCGGCGCTGTGCCCATATTATCGGTTACAATTTTTAGGTACCGGGCATTAACCGGTTTAAAATTGATCTTAAAATATTGAATATCATTTATTTTACCTCCTTTTGTTAAAGCTATTTCATTGACCACGTCTCCTATTTTTACATAATTTTTAACATCCGTTGAATAGTAAAAAGACACCTTCAAGGGAAAAAATACCACGTGGTTGGTGACTTGCAGAAAAGCGGTTGATATCCTGTTTATCTCAACAGTTTCTTCCA
>CAZYDB010000101.1:0-14139 GCA_964645995.1 uncultured Roseivirgaceae bacterium | reverse complement strand
TTCATTATAACCGGATTAAGTTTATTTTCTTCAAGTATTGCCTTCACCATTTCAGCTTTATATTGAATTCTCGAAGAAAAAATCCGCTGCCATCTACTCATCTCCTAATATGATTTTCTTTTGAACCTTTCGCTTAAACGAAAATAACATATAAAAGGTAATTAGGGCAAAGATAATTATAATGGATATGGGATAGGATTCCTCTGTTTCGATATCGACATTGATATATCCCGCCTGGTACAAATATATCATGATCAGCGTTAATCCATTATTGATAAAATGTCCTATTATGGGATACCATAAATTCCTGGACCAGTAATACATATAACCGAACAATCCGCCAAGCAGAAGCCTGGGGATAAAGCCATAAAACTGGATATGGAATCCACTGAATAGAATCGCTGAGATCCAAATGGCGAGATGCGCATTTTTAAAATAAGCATGGAGTTTATTCTGTAAAATGCCTCTGAAGATGAGCTCCTCACCAAAAGCAGGCAATACGGCGATTACCATGAACCCAATCAAAAATTGCCATCCCGAATCAAAAACAGTCAAAAATTCGGTAATCCGCATTAATTCTTCCTCCTTGGTTTTAGCCCATTCCTCAAATCCTTTCATGAAGTCAGGAAATGATAACCCGGCATTCCATTCGATAAAAACCGTATTGACAAACATAAAGGAGATCACCAGTACAGCAGCGATTATCAGGGATGCAATTCCTGTATTTCTACCGGTAAAAAGCTTACTCAGGGGAAATCGCTCAACAAGGTTAAGGTGCAGGATACCTCCCACGACAAATCCACCCAAAGCACCCATGCCCTGGATGAGCATAATCGGCAGCCATTTATCCCGTGTGAGCGGCGGCGACACAAGCCCCATCAGGTCATTTAAGGTCATATCCGTGAAAGCAAAAGAGAGAACCAGTCCGAAAAACTGACCCACAAAAAGACCTCCGACAAGAAATAAAACCAGGAAAATCACACTGAAAAACCAATGCATTCCGGAGCCATTATCGAAAATATATTTCGTATTATTATTCATAATTGATGTAAATTTACATTTTAATTAAAATTTCCCGTGGTAAAAATAGGAAACTTAACACTCGGCGAATTCCCATTATTGCTGGCACCGATGGAGGATGTTAGTGATCCTCCCTTTCGTGCGGTGTGCAAAGAAAACGGGGCTGATTTAATGTTTACTGAGTTTATTTCGGCGGAAGGACTTATCCGTGAGGCAGGCAAAAGTATTGAAAAACTCGATATCTATGATTACGAACGACCCATCGGCATACAGATATTCGGGGATAAGATTGAATCCATGAGGGAAGCCGCTGCCCGTGCAGTAGAAGCCAATCCGGAGATCATTGATATCAACTATGGATGTCCTGTTAAAAAAGTAGCCTGCAAAGGAGCCGGCGCTGGCATTTTACTTGATCTACCCAAAATGCAATCCATGACTGCAGAGATCGTAAACCGTGTTAATAAACCGGTAACTGTGAAAACCCGTTTAGGATGGGATGATGACAGTATAAAGATTATTGAAGTGGCCAAACGACTGCAGGATGCAGGAATAAAAGGACTTACCATCCATGGGCGGACCAGAAAACAGATGTATAAAGGCATTGCTAACTGGCAATATATTGCTGAGGTCAAAAATAATCCGGACATTCATATACCGGTCTTTGGAAATGGCGATATTGATTCTCCACAAAAGGCACTTCTCTATAAAAATACCTATGGGGTGGATGGCATTATGATCGGCAGAGCTTCCATTGGTAATCCATGGATTTTTAATGAGATCAAGCATTTTTTAAGAACAGGTGAAATACTGCCCCGGCCATCACTGGAAGAAAGGATCGATACCGTAAAAAAACACCTGGCCTTTTCTATTCAATGGAAAGGGGATAAAAAAGGCATCTACGAAATGAGAAGACATTATACCAACTACTTCAAGGGCATTCCCAATTTTAAACCCATGCGTACCCGACTGGTGCAATCGGAAGCTTATCCCGAAATCCTGAAGCTATTGCATCATATACCGGAGATCTATTCCGAAGAATTCGTGACGACCTGATGTTATCTGATAAAGAAGACCATTCCGGTTTTATTTCATGGGCTTTATTGATACTCCTATCTATAATCTGGGGCAGCTCGTTTATATTAATGAAAAAGGGCCTTGCCGCCTTTCAACCTGCTGAAGTTGCGGGCATCAGGATCCTGTCAGCTTCTGTTTTCCTGCTTCCTATCGCAATTCGGAACATGCTTAAGTTTAAAAGAAAACAATGGATGTACCTGTTTATCAGTGGTTTTTTTGGCAGCCTTGTGCCGGCCTTTCTCTTTCCCCTTGCCCAAACCAGGATCGATAGTGCCATTACCGGTGTGCTGAATGCCCTCACGCCACTTTTTACCATTATCCTGGGAGCTTTGATCTTTTATGTCAGGTTTAATGTCAGAACAATTACCGGGATAATAATCGGGTTTCTGGGCTCATTGCTGCTGCTGCTGGCCGACGGGGCCGGAAGCCTGGGTTCCCTTAATTTTTATGCCCTTTTTATTTTACTTGCAACCCTCTGCTATGGCCTGAATGTTAACATCATCAAATACTACCTAAGCGATATCAAACCCCTTCATATTGCCGCATTATCTATGATGTCGATCGGGCCAATAGCCCTGATATACCTGCTGATCCATTCAGACATAAGGGTAACCGTAATTAACAATATTTCAAATCTCGCTCCCTTATTTTATATCATCCTGCTTGGAGTGGTTGGAACGGCTGTAGCCATGATCCTATTCAATAATCTAATAAAAAAGACAAATACAGTATTTGCAAGCTCCGTAACCTACCTCATCCCGGTTATTGCAGTTATTTGGGGGCTAATAGACGGGGAGATCCTTTTCTTTAAACACTACCTTGGGATGGCTGCTATTATAGTTGGCGTATTGATCGCAAATAAAGGAAAAAAACATTAAGTTATTATAGGATAATTTTAACCCCGATTATTCATAAACTATTTTCAAAATAAACGGTCTTTACAATTTAAAATATTTATTATCGGGCAGTTGTGCAACGGGGTTAACCCCTGATAAGCACCCCGGTTTTATCGGGACGCTTCGTCGGCCCGTCAGGGTGAAAAATTCGTGAATTTTTCACCCTGATTGATTATTATAAAAATTTGATTTAATTTAAAATATAAAATCGAATTTACTATATCAATCTATTCTGTTTTACAACTATACCGATTGATTGATCAGTATACACATAGCAATCTTTGTATAAAATGGATCCTTCAGAAAAAGGTTGGATTGATCAGTATCTTCAGTTTATTGGAAAACAGGTTAACCAACCTGCCTACCGGTCCTTTCTTGAAGAAGTCATTCTGGAGGGCCGGCCTGATCAATCGCTGTATAAACTCCTCCAGCCCTCGGGTTTGATGTATGGCCATCCGGTGAAAACCGTCACTATTCCGGTGCCGGGAATGGATCAGTGGGATGAAAATGATAAAATGCAACTGATCTTATTGGATAGCTTCCTGCATAGTTCGGTATTGATCCGGTACAAGGATATTTCCTCTCCTTCTGATCTGATTGACCTTCTTTTTTATGCCACTGATGAATTGAATAATTATTACAGTGCTCTATACCCGGATCTTGACATTAGATATAAATCCTTCTTCGGACGAAAGAAATCCGGTCATGAAATCACGGAAGAAATCCTTAACAAGCGATTAATGATCAAAAAGACCCTCTCAGGCAGCTTTTGGTCCTCCTTTTTCCAGAACAGTTTGCTTTTTCTCGATGTGTTCTATTTTGGGGAATGGCTCAGGGCTGAAGGAGATATCAGTACCCCTGATAAGGTTACTCGCGACCAGGAACAAATGAGGCTCACAATCCTTGAGGTGATCGCGGCGGCAGCACACGCCAATGACTCTATCGAAACAGAAGAAAAACTGTTATTTGAGTTTTTCCTGCAATCCGCCCATCTTTCAGACAAAAATGAAAAGACCGCACGTAAATATTTATCAGCAGGAACCAACCTGGAAGATATTGATCTGCCTTCTTCAGCCTCCTGGGTCTTAAGAAAATATATTCTTGAACTTGCAATCCTGACCGTCTGGTCAGATAAAATTGTGGAAGAGTCGGAAAAGGAATTTATCAGCCAGTTGGGAAAAAGGATCGGCTTTACGGAAAATGAAATTGAAGAAAGTATGCTGGCTATTGAGAGTTTTGTGATCACTAATTGGGAACATGTTCATTACCTGCAGAAAAAACATAACATCCATCTGATCAGGAAAAGATTTGCCAGGAGGGTGGAATGGGTACTCAGAAAAAATAAAGATGCCCTGGCTCAGGAAATCCGGGAAAGTCGTGAGCTGATGGCCCTACTGAAGAAATCAACTATGATGAAATTGAACACCCGGGAAAAACGGATGGTTCAAGAACAATTGATGGATATTCTCAAGACATTACCGACGTTTGTCGTCATTGCCCTTCCGGGAACTTTTATTACCCTACCCCTGCTGCTTAGAATAATGCCCAAAAGCGCCTTTCCAAGCGCCTTTAGCCAAAAGAAAATCAATCTGAAATAAATTATATTTTTTCTTTAACATTTCATATACTTTTCCCGTTTTAGTATATATATGACGCTGATAACCAAAAATTCTATTAAATGACTGGAAAAATAAGAGGCTATAACATACTGCTGGTTGGTAATAACCCAAAAGAGCTTGCCGATTTCTACCTAAATCTGGTCAATTTTAATAAAACGGAATTTTTCACCGATGTCAGTTTTGACCTTAAGGAAAGTGTAACCCTTGCCTTTAGGAAAAGGCCGCATTATATCCTGCTGGATGATTGCTACCCTGCAAAAAGTATCAGGAAGTTTATCAAAAAAATCAGAAACAATAGCCGGACACAGGATATCCCGGTTGCTATCCTTAAATCTTCCAACAAATCACAGATAATAGTTAACGATATCCAGGATTTCTTTTTAAAGGAAAGCTTTAATGCGGAACGTCTGTTTCATTCCATCAGGAATTCCAGGAAATTCAGGAAGGCGCAGGTAATTTTATACAAGACCTATAAAAGAAGCAAAAGTCAATACCGGCAATTTACCGATCGCTTCCGTGAACTTGTTGATTCTATTACTTTCTAAACAATCAATCTGCCGGTATAATATTCAATCCCGTACCAATCGGGATAGATACCCCTACCTGATCATCATTAAAAAAAAGTTTTCATTTTGGAAATTTAATTTTTTTAAAGGGCTTAATTGTTTAATTTCGCTCGCTAAAAAATAAACTACATTTTAATTAAGAAATTAACGCATTAATATAGATTAGTTATGGCATTACCAAAAAAATATCAGCATCCCTATGAATTCGATCCGAAGTATTCCAAGAGCATTGCATACTTCAGCATGGAATTTGCCATCCATCAGGCTTTGAAGACTTATTCTGGCGGTCTGGGTTTTCTGGCAGGATCGCATATGCGAAGTGCGTTTGACCTAAAGCAGAACATGATCGGGATCAGCATACTCTGGAAATATGGTTATTATGATCAGATCCGTAAAGGTGATCAGTCGATGGATGTATTATTTCAGGAAAAGCTATACAGCTTCCTTGAAGATACCGGTATTCAATTTACAATCGAAATCAATCATCATCCTGTGGTTGTAAAGGCCTTTTACCTGAATCCAAAGATATTTGGTACCGTTCCTTTATTTTTTCTTTCCACAGATCTGCCTGAAAACGATTACCTGGCCCAATCCACTACTCATAAATTATATGATTCCGACCCTGCAGCCAAGATAGCGCAAAACATTCTCCTTGGTGTCGGGGGAGCAATGTTGCTTGATGAGCTTAAAGCAGATGTCGAGATCTATCATCTGAACGAAGCCCATGCACTTTCTTCAGCTTTCTACCTGTACAATAAATTCAACTCCATTGAAGAGGTGAAAAAACGAATCGTATTTACTACCCATACTCCGGAGGAGGCAGGTAATGAAAAGCATGATATCAGGCTGCTGGAAAAAATGGGATTTTTCTGCGGCATCCCCCTTGATAAAATAAGGGAGATCACCGGGGTTACAAAGGATATTTTCAATCACACCCTGGTTGCCCTACGGTTAGCCAGTATTGCCAATGGCGTTTCCCGTACGCATGGAGAAGTCTCGAACAGGATGTGGGACAGCCACGATAATATTTGCAAGATCATAAGCATAACCAATGCCCAGAACAAAAAATTCTGGGCCGACAAGGAATTATACACAGCGCTGGAAAAAGATGATAATGAGGCGCTGAGAAAAAGGAAACGTCAGATGAAGGAATTGCTATTTGAATTGGTGGCAGATCAGACCGGTCAGCTCTTTGACAAAGAGGTATTAACCATTGTCTGGGCACGGCGTTTTGCCGGTTATAAGAGAGCCGATCTTATCACTTCCGACCCTGAAAGATTTGAAAAGCTTATCACCAACAAAGACAAACCTGTCCAGATCATGTGGGCCGGCAAACCGTATCCGATGGATTATAATGGGATCAGCGCTTTCAATCACCTTGTCCATTTAAGCAAGAAGCATGATAATATTACGGTTCTTGTAGGCTATGAACTTCAGTTGAGCAGGCTATTGAAAAATGGTGCTGATGTATGGCTCAATAACCCGAGAATTCCCAGGGAAGCATCGGGTACCAGTGGTATGACGGCGGCTATGAACGGCGCAGTAAATGTAAGTACTTATGATGGCTGGATACCTGAGTTTGCCAAACATGGCGTTAATTCATTTATCGTGCCTCCCGTAGACCAGAACCTGCCGGAACATCAGCAGGACCAGGTTGACATGAATAACCTTTTTGAAATTTTTGAAAATGAAATAATCTCCCTTTATTATGACTCACCGGAACAGTGGATGGAGATAATGAAAAACAGCCTGATGGATGTTATCCCATATTTTGATGCCGACCGTATGGCTTATCAGTATTATGAGAAGATATATAATTACTCCTGAACATTAAAACCCGGTAATTCCGGGTTTTTTTATTTCAAATGGAAACTTTTTTTATTACCTTTTAATTAAATTCTTAACAGAAGAATATTATTTGGAAAATTTTATTTTTAAACAGCTCACCATCATAAGAATATGAATAAGCCGAAGGTTTTGATGCTTGGTTGGGAATTTCCTCCTGTCATCAGTGGCGGCCTCGGTATTGCCTGTTATGGGATTGCGAAAGCCTTATCAAAACATGTCAATCTCACCTTAATTCTCCCGCGGATCGATGAAGACACAACGCTGCCCGGCGTAAAGCTGATCGGGCTTGGGAACCTGGTGCTCGATGAAATAATGGAAAAAGAGGAAGTTCAACAATTTGAGCAGATCGTCAGGGATGAGAAGATCGATATCTCTTTTTCGCCTTATCCGGATAAGCAAGAGCCGGCTTCCACCCGGGAAAGGAAAAAAAAAGCATCACGGAAGGTAATAACCAGCGAAATACGAAAGGTCCATCTCCAATACAGCCTGGCTGATCTCTATGGCGATGATGTGGTCGGCAAGGTAAAATATTATACCGAGATCGTTGACAGGGTGGCCTCTCATCTTGATTTTGACCTGATCCATGCGCACGATTGGATGACCTTTCTGGCGGGTATCCGGCTGAAGGAGCATTTTAAGAAACCTCTCGTTATCCATGTCCATTCACTCAACTTCGACAGGATCGGTCCCGCAAGGGAAGGATGGATCTATGAGTTGGAAAGAGATGCACTCAATACGGCAGACCTGATCATTCCGGTCAGTCATTACACCAGCAGTGTTATTCAGGAACATTACAGTATTCACAGGGATAACATATATCCTGTTCATAATGGTATTGATCCGGTAAAAGTTTATAAAACTGAAAAAAAATTTCCTGAAAAGCTGGTTCTTTATCTCGGCAGGATCACTTTACAAAAGGGCCCTGAATATTTCCTTGAAACAGCTTTTAAAGTGATTCAGCAATATCCTGAAGTAAGATTCGCCATCGCCGGTACCGGTGATAAACTACAGGAAATGATCGAAGACGGCGCCTATAAGGAGATCAGTCATAAGCTTCATTTTACCGGCTTTATCGACCGTGAAAAAGTGCATGCCCTGCTGTCCATGACCGATGTATTTTGTATGCCTTCCTTATCCGAACCTTTCGGACTTACGGCTCTTGAAGCGGTTCAATTCGGGGTTCCGGTAGTCATTACCAAAAGGTCGGGGGCTGCGGAAGTGCTCGGCAGCGCCCTTTTAGCTGATTTCTGGGATACTGGCCTGATGGCAAGGCATATCGTAAGCCTGCTGTCCAATCCTGAACTCTACGCAAAGAAAGTAAAACAAGGCCATAAAGAACTGAAGAAGGTTACCTGGAAAACAAGCGCTCAAAAAATATTTGAGGGTTACCGTAAAATAATACCCTGATGCCGGCCATCTGTTTTTATTTCCAGGCCCATCAGCCCTTCCGCATTAAAAATTCATCATTTTTTGACCTGGGCAATATGCCCGCCTTTATTAATGATCATTCCAACAAATATTACCTGAGACAGGTGCTTTTTAATGCCTATTCCCCTTCAATCAAACTGATGCGGGAATTGGTCAGAACCTATGATGCTGAATTCAAATTTTCTTTTTCTCTTACGGGCACCTTAATAGAACAGCTTATAGATTTTTATCCGGGTACTTATAAAAGGTTTCGCCAGTTTATCAGGGAAAGTACGATCGAAATGATCTCTGAGACCTACTATCATTCACTCGCTTTCTTTTACTCGAATCCGGAATTTCTGCTACAGGTGATCAAACAAAAAAAACTGATTGCCGGTCAATTTGGTAAAAAGACAACGGTTTTCAGAAATGCTGAGCTGGCCTACCGGTCGGATATGGCACAAATCCTGCCTGATCTTGGATTCTCAGCCACTATTATCGAAGGCACTCAGCGCATACTTAATGGGAGATCTCCTAATTATGTATATGCAGATGCGACAAACCGGAATTTCAGTCTTCTGGTCAGAAACCCGTACTTTTCAGAAAAATTTTCACGTTTTAAATCCCCCCGGTCAGCCAACTGCCGGAAAATAGCCGATGATCTGGTTCAGGAAATTACTGCTCTTCCGGATGACATAATCGTAATCGGATTTGATATTGAAAACCTGGGTGAGCATCATCATAAATTCAGCGGGATATTTAATTTCCTGAAGTCTTTTATCAGACTGGCGCTGAAATCCGGAAAAATCGCTTTTGTACATCCTTCAGAAGCGGTCGAACATATCAGGCCTGCAGGGTCCCTGGAGATCTATACACCGGTCACCTGGCACGGCCGTAATAGAAACCTGTCGGCCTGGAATGGGAATATCTTCCAGAAAGAAGCGTTGAAATACCTCTACAGCATCGAAAAGAATATCCTGCAGACAAAAAACGACTCCCTCATCTCAGCCTGGCGAAAACTGCAGTCCACCGACCATTTGCTATACATGACAACGGAAGAAAGTATTAACAGCAAGGACGTGGCATATTTCAGTCCTTTTAACTCAATCCATGAATCCTATCTCGCTTTCATGAATGCAGCCGTCAGCCTGGATATCTATGCCGCTAAACTATTAAAGAAAACCGATAGGGCTATTTCTTCTTCATTACAATAGCGGTCCTGCCGGGCAGGTAAATACTTAATTTATTATCGCCGTCAACTTCCCGGGTTGCGTAAGTAAGGCTGGTATCTACCCGGTTAAATCCACCATATTGCTCGTCGTCACTGCAAAGAATAATTGAATAATCCCCCGGTTCGGGTGCATGAAATTTATAATCGGGAACTGAATGATGGGGATGGAAGTTAAAGGCAAATATCAGGTTATTTCGCTCAAAGATGATCGCCTTATTATGATCATCCATGTTCAACTGCTGAGCCGTTGAAGCCGTCAGTATCCTGTTTTCCCTGATCAGATGGATCATATCCTTATCAAACTGATTAAGATATTTATATTTCAGTTTTTCATTATCAACAAGTGACCACTGCCGGCGGCAGTATTTAAAACTCCAGTTATTACCCTCCCTGGGGAAATCAATCCATTCGGGGTGCCCAAATTCATTACCGATAAAGTTGAGGTATGCTTCCCCGCCAAGAGAAATGGAAAATAGCCTTATTAACTTATGCAATGCAATACCCCGGTCAATGATCATATTCTGGTCGTCAACCTGCATATGCCAGTACATCTCTTTGTCCATCAACCAGAAAGCTACGGTCTTATCACCAACGATCGCCTGGTCATGAGACTCTGCATACCCTACTGTTCTTTCCTTCCATCGCCTGTTTATCATCGTATGCCACATCTCATGTATATTCCAGTCTTCATCTCTTTTTTCTTTTAAGTATTTAATCCAGAAATCAGGAATACCCATCCCCAGCCGGAAATCAAAACCAATGCCCCCTTCTTCCTGTTTGCGGCACAAGCCGGGCATACCGCTCATATCCTCGGCAATGCTGATCCCATATTTTTTTAATTCGTGGATCAGATAGTTGGCCACCTGAAGGTAAGTCAATGCATCCCACTCAACGCCTTCGACAAAATACTTGTCGTAATGATCAAAGGTTGAGAAATCGCCATGATGGAAGTACAGCATGGAGGTAACCCCGTCAAACCGGTAACCATCCACATGAAACTCTTCAATCCAGTACGTTATATTGGAAAGCAGAAATTGCTGAACTTCCCGTTTGCCGTAATTAAACAGCTTGGAATCCCAGGTGCTGTGATATCCCCTGCCGCCGGGATGGAAATACTGATCGCCGGAGCCATCAAATTCATTGATCCCTTCACCAATGTTCTTCACCGAATGAGAATGGACGATATCAATGATTACGGCGATCCCTTTCCGGTGGGCTTCATTAATAAGCATTTTAAGATCCTCCGGGGTTCCAAAACGGCTGCTGGGCGCAAAAAAGTTAGACACATGATACCCGAAAGATCCATAATAGGGATGCTCCTGTATGGCCATAAGCTGAATGGTATTATATCCGAGATCATGAATCCTCGGGAGGACGTTCTCCATGAATTCTTTATAGGTGCCCACCCCTTCTTTTTCCTGCGACATGCCTACATGGGCTTCATAGATAATGGGGGCCTCATAAACGGGTTTCAGGGCAAATCGCCCGTCCGACCACTTAAAAGACTGATCAGGTTGCCATACCTGCCCTGTGTAGTCGTGGGTGTCGGGATCCTGTACCGTCCGTCGAATATAGGCAGGAATACGGTCCCTTGCCATACCACCCCCCACTACATGAACTTTCACCTTGTCACCATGCTTCAACTCCCCGGCCTTTAAAAATATTTCCCAAATACCCTTGTCATTTTTCTTCATGGGATGAGAAGTGCGATCCCAACCATTAAAATCACCGGTGAAGTACAAAGCTTCGGCAGCAGGCGCCCATTCACGGTACCACCATCCCTGTTTCTGATGATTATAGTTGATCCCAAGATATTCATAAGCCCTGGCAAAAGAGGTCAGTGAACCATACTCCTCTGAAATAGTTTTGATCATATGGCGGTACCTGTTAATACGGTCCTGAATTTCATCGACGTAGGGCTCCAACCAGGGATCATCCTGCACCAGAACGGGTATATCTTTTTTATTCATAAACTTCTTATTTATCAAGTTAAAATAATTATACTGTCGTACAATACCAATTAATTCTATCCATTCATTCGAAATATTTTTAAATTTAGATTGCACAATAATCGATATCCTTATGAAAACAATTGGGCTAATTGGCGGACTAAGCTGGCAGTCAAGCAGTGAATACTACCGGATCATCAATGAAGAAGTTAACAAAAGGCTGGGAAAGAACCATTCGGCAAAGATCCTGATGTATTCCTTCGATTTCGAAGGGATCGAACAATTACAGGTTCAGGGGGAATGGACGGTGCTGGACCGGCAGATGAGCCTTGCCGCTGCCAGCCTTGAAGAAGCAGGTGCCGGGCTTATGGTCATCTGTTCCAATACGATGCACCGCTGTGCCAAAACTGTCAGGGCAAGTATTAATGTCCCACTGATCCATATTGCCGATTCCACCGGAGCCTGGCTTTCTTCCCGTAAGATCCGGCATGCCGGCCTGATCGGTACCCGGTTTTTAATGCAAGATGACATGTATCCTGCCCTGTTGAATACTCAATATGAAATAAAGACTACCCTGCCCTCGCCAGAGCAAATGGAAACGGTCCACCATATAATTTATACTGAACTGGTGAAAGGCAGGATCAGGGAAGAATCAAAACAATCATTCCTCAGGATCATCGGTGACATGAGCCAGAAGGGAATAGAGGTCATCATCCTCGGTTGCACCGAGATACCACTCCTGGTAAAACAAAATGACTGTAACATCCCGGTCATTGACACTACCTGCGTACATGCTATGGATGCAGTGAATGAGTCGCTGTTACCTTAATCAAATTAATATAAAGTACCTTTATAAAATCTTTTGTTAAATTAGTTAATAAAACCATTGAAAGTGCTTAAGCGGATCCTGATCATTATTTGTTTTCAAGGAATAGCTGCCATTACATTGGCACAGGATGGAAGTACCCCTGCCCGGATCAGCATAAAAGGTATAGTTTATGATTCACAATCGATGGAAAGAGTACCATTTGTCCATATCATCGATATAAAACATAGCAAAGGCGCCAATGCCGATGACCGTGGTAACTTTTCGTTTTCAGCGTCATCCGGGGATTCCATCAAATTTACGGCAGTGGGATATGAAGACTTTTTCCTGATCGTTAATGATACGCTTATGGATAAATACATAACTATCAGGATCGCTCCGAAGACCTATATGCTGGAAACACTTGATTTTTATGCCACTGATCCTATGAAAGGTTTTTATTTAAAAGATGTTGCAGTTGACACCATCAGGCTGGGATCGTCGAAAGGAATGCCTGGTGCAGAATACTGGAATGGAACCCCGGGAGCAGGAACCGGTTATATCACGGCCTTTGCAAACCTGTTTAACCGGCACCATAAACAGGAAAAGAAAATGGCTGAGATCCAGGCAGAGGAACAACAAAAAAGAATGATCGCCCTTGAACAGGAAAAGAAACAACAAAAAATTAATGAGAAATATACTATTGAACTGGTTCAACAGATCACGGAACTGGAGGGTGATGAGCTGGATCGTTTCCTGGCGATGTACCGGCCCTCCGAAAATTTTATATTGAATTCAAGTAAATATGAAATTGCCGTACAGATCGTTAATGCCTACCGGAATTACCGGTATGAGAACGGACTTGAAGTAGATGTAAGCGAGATCCTGAAACGCGCAAAATTCAAGGATTATTGAGAGGAAAGGAAAGCAGGCGTTGGGTAGCAGAGATAGGTGTAAAGGGTTGGTAACAGGGGGGTAAGTGGCTGAAAGTTTAAGACATAAACCTGAAAACGAATCTGAAAATCCGGCTGAAGACAAAAATCTTCAACTTCTCCGGCATGGATTGAAAATAAAAGGAATCCATATACAGGTCTGATCATTTTCCGGATTTAGCCCGAAAATTCATAAATTTTTCCTGCCTAAAAGGCGGCAGGCAGGCGCCCTGAAGGGCCGATTGAGCGCCCCGATAAAACCGGGGTAAACCTTGCGATGTATTTTATTGAATATCAACTATATATATCTTGAAATTATGCCGTATAAAGAAAGTTTATGATCAGTCCGGATTAGGAATATATACGTATGATTTTTAAAAAAACATACGTATGAATTTAATTTTATACGTATGATTTTAATCTTTTTTATACGTATATACCATGATCCCCTGATGCCGCTTATCTGAATAATTCAAGGTGTAATTATTCGGTTCGAGCCATTTTCGACCGGCTAAAGTGCAGACATATCATGCCAGCGGTTCATTTTTTGCAGATTTCTTAGGATGAATGGGCTGAATGCTTGCCGCCATTGCCTCTTTGCTAAAAACCTGATCCAGCCAAAATGCCGATCCGAAACGATATTTCCCACAGAAAAAAAATAAATATTTTAATAAAATTAATTTTTGTTATTTTTTTTTCTAACATGAAAAATTCACGAATTTTTCAGGTTATCAGGCTGATGGAGCACATCAGGGTTAACCTGGCGAAGTATCTTATTGAATATCACCTATA
>CAZYDB010000100.1:0-14153 GCA_964645995.1 uncultured Roseivirgaceae bacterium | reverse complement strand
AACCTTCGCCTGTAATGAAGAAAATCTGGACTTGCAGCCGCTTACGGAGACTGAGGCTAATTTCTTTGATGAAGAAATTGACTTTGAAAGATCTGTAGTGGCTTTGTATTCCAAGATGGCTGATCATTATACGTATAATAGTAATAATTGGCAGCATGAGTTTTTCCTGTTACCGGGAGATGATATCACCAGTTCCAATGCCTATTCCTTCGAGGTGTTTAATACCTTACAGCCAGGCACAGGTGATCTAAACAGGGCCTATGACCTGTATTATCAACTGGTGAACCGGACCAATACATTCCTTGAAAAGATCAGGGAGGATGAAGAGAGGGAAGAATCGGTTTATTCAAGTGCCAACACCCGCGATAATCATAAAGGAGAGGCCTTGTTCCTGCGGGGTTTTAGTAATTTTATGTTATGGAACTATTTTGG
This sequence comes from uncultured Roseivirgaceae bacterium, assembly GCA_964645995.1. GTDB lineage: Bacteria > Bacteroidota > Bacteroidia > Cytophagales > Cyclobacteriaceae > JAGTVG01. The sequence goes on along the minus strand of CAZYDB010000100.1, from coordinate 13,721 downwards.
CACCTCACCGGTGATCACGGAAAGAATATCCACACAGGATAAGATCAACCCGCCGAGTTCGGACGGCATTCAGTTGCTGGATCAGGCGATTGCCGACTTCACTGAAGCGGCTAATCTCTTGCCGGCAGAATGGCCTCCCATATATCTTGGCCGGGCCACTAAGAATTCCGCGAACGGGTACCTCGGGAAATCACTGGTATTTAAGGCTAGCTGGACCGGGGATAATGGCTTGTATTCCCAGGCTGTTACGGCTTTTGACAAGATCGCAGGAGCGGAATTGGTTGCTAATTATCGCGATAATTTCTCCATCAATGCGGAAAATAATGCCGAATCCCTGTTTGAAAGCCAGGCCAGTAACCCGACAGCAACAGATAATGTGTGGTTGTCTAATGATGATTTCACGGTAATTGGTACCATGTCGTCTTATTGGGGTTTTTATAATAATCACTGGAGTTTCTGGGACGGCACCCCATGGGTGGCTACTGACAAACTGATCGATGCGATCAATCCCGATGATCCCCGGTTAGCGGAGATCGTTGATACCGGCAACAAAAGGATTCAGAAGTATATAATAGAGAACCAACTGACCAATACCGGTGTTGGATCGCTGAATAATGTCAGATTACTACGGTATGCCGATGTTCTTTTACTGAAAGCCGAAGCACTCAATGAGTCCGGTAACTCTGCGGCAGCGGTTGCACTAATTAACCAGGTTCGTACGCGTGCCAGGAATATGGGATCTACCGGTGAGCCGGCCGACCGTGCGACTAACGCCTCTCAGGACCAGGTAAGGCAATGGATAATCGACGAAAGATTTGTGGAACTGGCAGCAGAAGGCCAGCGATGGCTGGATCTCAGAAGGTGGCATAAGGCAGGTCATATTAACCTTTCCAGCTTTGATTTCAGTTCAGATGTGCAGTCTTTCAATATACAGATGCCCAAGCATCTCTTATATCCGATCCCATCCAGTGAGGTGGATCTGAATAAGAATGTTACACAGAATGAAGGTTATTAATACTTAAATTCTTGAAAAAGGGGGCTTGTTGAAGCCCCCTTTTTTTTGATATAGTGATATCACTTATTTTTTAAAATGAAAAGTCATGATTTTTAGACAAGTATTCCTTTGGGTATTTACGTCGTTTTTATTTTCAATGGGGTCATCAGCAGCGCAGGATTGCAAGGTCCTTGTGAAAGCACTGTCAAAAGAATATACTGGTGATTGCAGAAAGGGTGAGGCCCATGGAGAAGGGGTTGCCAGGGGGGATGGAGTGGTATATGAAGGGGAATTCAGAAAGGGAGTTCCCCATGGCGATGGGATTTTGACATTCGAAGATGGGAGAAAATTCATCGGAGAATGGAAAAAAGGAGAGATTTATGGGCCTGGGGAATTGACCAAGACGGATGGCAGCATCGAAAAAGGCTATTTCAAAGGTTCGGTAACCGGATTCATGTATATGGGAGAGGATAAATCCTCGTTGGCAGGGTATAAGGTCCTGGATACCGAGAGGCTTGAAAATGCCTCTTATACCTTCGTGAATTCCGATCCGGCCGGAAACCGGTTAACCATACAGATCTTTGAGAACAATATCCGGAAGATAACCAATTTCGAGATCCTGGAAATTACGGATGGTCTGATACAGTTAGTTAATAATGCCGGAGGCAGACTGAGTGCCGATATTGTAAATGTGGTTTTTCCGGTGACGATCGGGATAAGGTATATTATCCCTTATGGAACACAGGATACGACATTGCCCGGTGGAGTGGATAACCTGAATTCGCCCCGCCGTATGCGGTTTACCATCATGGAACCGGGTGACTGGACAGTAAGCATAACGCACAGGTAGGAGTGTGTCCGCATAAAATTTAAAGGTTTTGTATCCGTTATAGCAAGATGCTTTGGGGATTTCCATTGTACATTCCTGCTTTCAGCGGGATCACCGGCCACGTCTGCTTCGTGGTTTCCGGCCTTTGCCCTCCAACTTCGCTTCCGACCACATCCCGGATGCAATTCCGGGACCTTCCCGGATTCAGCTATTATCTCTCCCAAAGTCTTCTGCCCCACAGGCCCACGTAAACTTTTGGAGAGATCCATCCTCCACCTTCCATCTTCATTCCTCCTTCCTGATATTATCTCTCCAAAAGTCTTCCAACGCACAAGCCGCGTAAACTTTTGGAGAGACCATTCCTATTCCTCCATTCCCGCTTCCAGCGGGATTTCGAACCTCTGGTTCTCATCCTCCATCCTCCATCCTCCATCCTCCATCCTCCATCTTCATTCCTCCATCCTGATATTATCTCTCCCAAAGTCTTCTGCCCCACAGGCCCATGCAAACTTTTGGAGAGATCCGGTCTCCGACCTCTGGCATCAGGCTTTTAATCCAATCTTGGGATATAATGGGTGAGCCGACGAGCTTATCTGCGGATTTGGCCCCCGGTGAATTCCCATGATGGAAAAAATTTTGAATTTTCGGGGTAATTGTTTGTTGCTCACCATTTTTCAGTTACAGGGATCTCAAAATGTAATATTTCACCTTTTCCCGTTAGGCCATGGATTATAATTTTATAGTCTGATTGCAATAATGATGGCCGGAAAACGCATTGAAATCCGCCATTTTTATCCGTAACTATATTTCCGTCCCAGAAAAGAAAACTCCTGAAATCAGGATAACCATCAGGTAGGCTTTTTGAGCAGGTCGAATTTTCGGACTGCGGTCCGGGTATAATAAAATCTGCCTTGCCCCTGCTGTTAAAATCAGGAAGGTCAATACCGGCATTAAGATTAATTTTCAGGATCCCATTAACGCCAATATCACCAAATCGCTGAATGGCCTCGACTGGCCGGATGACTGCCACGCTATAAATATTTTCCGTGTTTAGGGACATTATCTGTTCTAAATCAAAATAAGGTTCATGGTTGATAAATATGAGCGGATCCTCCTGGCAGCAATAATTCCTGGCCCTTGCATCAAATACACGGATCTCATACTGTCCCTGTTTATACCGGATGCTTACCTGAGGAACTATCTCACGAATGATCTCAGCAAGGGTATTAAAGTGCACATATTTATCAAGGATGATCTCGTGTGATGCTTTTACGTTCAATAGCAGTGAACTGACCGTATCAGTGCTGATGGATCTGTTATCATTATTAAATGACTTTTCAATCAGGTAATTCTTGTAGGCAAGGTCCCGGAACGGTTGAATTTGTGCGAATGGATAATCCGGGACATCGATATGATAGATACTATCCGTATGGAAGTGTTCTGCGAGTTCAAAGGAATAATTGGATTCTGGTTCCGGGAAGGTAAGCAATTTAAGGGGATATAAGCCTGTGAAGGAAGGTTTGGGAAAGTAAAACCTTCCTTTGCGATCGGTAATATACTTGTCTAATGCCAGGTCATCATTATTATGGGCATACAGGTATACTTTTTTCACCCCGGCAGGAACACCATTTATCAATAGTTTTCCACGGATATACCGGCTTTCCAGGATAAGGGAGTCAAGGATATTTTCAGGTAGGTTCTCGTCTGTCTTTTTATCCTCCGGCATATCTTCTGTTAATTGAGGATTGATTAGGGAAGCCTGTGCGGTTTCATAAAATTCCTTGCTGACAATTGATATTGATAATTGGGACAATACAGGATTTCCGTCTGCATCGCTGATCGCCGCATTGAACTTCACACGATTCTTTGCTGCTGCATCTTTTTCGATATCATATTGAATATGCCATTTTTTACTGGTTTGAAGGATTTCCTTCCGGGTTATTTCGGGTAATAGTGTATCAGGATACTGATCACCAAGAGGGTTATAAAGGTAGATTAAGCGGTAATCCACAGGGGCATTGTCATTGATCCTATGATGGTGGAATACACCAATCAGATACGTTCCCGACCGGATATGTTCCGGTATGCGGATAGATCCCGAGGCATGTCCCTTCTTAAGAAGCACCTCGATTATGCTGATGAGCTTTTGATGGTCTTTATTTACCTTCATCAATGCGACATACAGGGGAAGGTCTTTATTCTGGGTTTTCCCGGATGGAGAAAAGATTGAAAAACACACTTTTTCATCAACGGAAAAATAATGTTTGTTTATTTGCAAGGATAGAGAAATATTCTGTCCGCGCAGTTCTGAGGCTGGCAATACCTTCAAAATCAAGAATATAATAACCAGGTATTTATTCATCACAGATCTCTTCAATATAGGGCCAGCTTTCCGGAGGCTTATAGGTTATATTGGGCAGTTCATTACATTCGGGCGGACAGGGAGGCAGTCCGCATTTGCCGCCTGCAAAGGTAACACATAGCCAATCACAGGGGTCTCCGCAATATAAGGGAGCATTTTCTATCTGATAATAACCGGTTGGTGACTTTTCAGGTATACTCCTGTCAACAGCCACTTCAATCGACGAAGTACCCGCAGCATAAAAATACCCCAACACAACCTCCTCCGGATCCTCATCATTTTGAATATTTCCCCGGATGAAGCCGGGTGGGGGGTCAAAGATGCTTCCCGAAAGATTGATATGATCACTCAGGTTATCCAGGTAATCAAAAGCATTCTCCGATAAGCCCAGTTGATTGACGGTGACAACATACGGAAACCGGCTGTTGTAGGGTACGATCTTTACCAGTTTCCGGGCTATTTTATTTCCATTGATATTTTTATCCGATTCAATATTAAATGGAGAGAAATCCGGAATCCGTTTCCAGCAGGGGTCCCAGGAATACAAATACCACGAAACGGTCTCCCACTTATAAAAATTAACCTGATCGGCCGGATCCTTTACATCGATATACACATAAAATCCTTCCGGTTGCAAATTGGTTTCTGTCTTAAATTCATAATAGACGGTGCTGATTTCGGGGGGAGGGATCATTTTTTCCGGTCTAGAAAGGTATCTCTTGCCGTTTGGCAGGATTACTTCCAGGTAATAGGACCTTCCGATCACGCCTGTAAAGTTATCATCCCAGGACTTATATACACCGGTAGATCCCTCAAACAGTTCCGAACAATCTCCCTGGTCATCGTGGATGCAGACGTATGCTCCTGAAATAAACTCAGCTACTCCATCTACCAGTTGGGAGTAATTACCCGAATAGGAGAGAACGACCTGGTAGGGCCCGGCGGCACTTGTAATATGACCCTGAACGACCAGCCTGCTCTCACCCTGTTCCACTTGCGTTTCGAAGGGATCTATACAGGAGGTTAAGCCGGTCAGCAGGAACCAGATTACCAGGGTTTGTATAAGCAATAAATTACGCATTAAAATTTAAAATTATAGGTTACTGCAGGGATAGCTGCCCCGATTACGGCAAGCCTGTAAGCCTGTGCCATGATAAAACCTCTTGCTTTAAAATAGATGGAATAGGGGTTTTTTCTGCCGTAAAGATTATAAATGGAAAAGGTCCATGAGCTATGCCATTTCTTTTCTTTTTTATGATTCCCTTCTATCGTTAACGAAACATCAAGCCGGTGATAAGGAGGGATCCGTTCCTGGTTACGCAATTCAAAATTGGCTATCAGGAATCCGTCCACGCCATAGCTTCCGACGGGATATGAAATGGGTCTCCCGGAATAGAAAACATAGTTGAATCCCAGGGAATATCGCCGGGTAAAATCATAATTGCCTACCACGGCCAGGTCATGCAGCTTGTCGTAATTGACCGGATAATAATTGCCATTATTTACCGTTTCTTCCGGAAACCGGCCATCCACTTTTCTTTCTGCCCTGGAGAGTGTATAGGCAAGCCAGCCATTCAGCCGTCCTTTGTTCTTCCTTACCAGCCATTCGGCCCCATAGGCCCTGATCTTTCCTTCGATAAGTTCTCTTTCAAGATTTCTGTTCAGGATAAGGTTGGCTCCGTCCTTATAATCATAACTGTTGTTGATATGTTTATAGAACAGCTCAAGTGAAGTTTCATAGGTGTTGGATTTGAAATTTTTAAATATACCTGCGGCAACCTGATTACCTTTCTGAGGTTCCAGGTAGGTATCGCTTAGTTTCCAGATATCTACCGGCGACACCGCCGAGGTGTTGGAGACCAGGTGAATATACTGGATCATCCGGTTGTAACTGGCCTTCAGAGAGGTATTCCTGTTAAGGCCATACCTTATCGACACCCTGGGTTCAAGGCCTCCGTATTGGGTAATTATTTCGGCCCGGTTAAACTCTTCCTGGCTAATGATGGTGGTAGCGCCTTTTGGCTTTTCAGGGTCATAGGTATAGGTGGTCCCGGGGCCGAACAGGAGATAATGCGAATACCGGAGGCCGCCCATAAGCGTAATATTGCTGTTGGTTCTGTATTCATGATTTAGGTATATGGCTGACTCAAGCGACGTTTCGGGGTCGATATCAAAAGCGTTGATGTTAGACTCATCACTGTCAGGAAGAAGGTCGCCTAGGCGTACTTTATGATAGCTAAGTTGCAAGCCGGCATCTGATTTATGATTGATGTCCGGAATATAGGTGAAATCACTCTTAATGCCCCAGAAGCCAATACCCGCGGTCCATTCAAAGGCATTTTCAGGCTCGGTACCCCAGACGGTATAATCATAGTTGCTGTAGATCAAAGAGTTCATGACGAAAAGCCGTGGATTAATCGTATTTGACCATTTAAGGGTAGCTGAATTGTTTGACCAACCATAGATGGAATCCCCTGGAAACTTGAACTGGTCCTTACTGACATACCCGGTAAGGGATACATTATTGTTTGGGTTGATCTGATGGGTTACTTTTCCGATGAAATCGTGAAAATAGGCCTGGCTATTGCTGATCTCACTATCCGGGATAAACTGCAGATACCAGTCCGAATAGGTAAGACGTCCTGAAAGCAGAAATGTCGTTTTATCCTTTATGGGTCCCTCCACCAGAAGATTGCTTGAGATGAGCCCCACGCCTCCTTCCCCGCGGATCTTTTTATTATTTCCCTGACGCACCTTGATATCTAAAATGGAAGAGATCCGCCCCCCGTACTGTGCAGGGATGCCCCCTTTGGAAATGGTCAGGTCTTTGATAGCTTTTGAATTAAAGGCACTGAAAAAACCGAAAAAGTGAGAGGAGTTGAAAACGGGTGCTTCATCGATCAGGATCTGGTTTTGATCTACACTGCCTCCCCTAACATTGAACCCGGTGGCTCCCTCGCCAACGGAGGTAACTCCGGGCAGCAGCATGATGCTCCGGATCACGTCGACTTCACCCATCATCGGGGGTATTTTTTTCAGTGTCTGCAGATTAATCCTCGTCGTACCCATAGAAATATCCGTTATGTTTTTGTCTTCAGCCATATCATAAACGATTATTTCCTGCAGTTGCGTGCTCTTATCAAATAAGAATAAATTAAGGGTGGTGTCGTTAACGAGCGGTATTTCTGATTCTTCAGGCTCATAGCCAAGCGCTGTGATTGTTACATGATAGCGTGCGGAGGGAAGGGACAAAACGAATATTCCAAGTTCATTGGTGATCGTCCCGGACTTTAATTCATGGACGTAGATGGTAGCCCCGATAAGCGGCTCTGAATTATTGTCCCTTATTGTTCCTGTTATGATAAATTCCCTGGTGGGATCAAATTGATAATTTGTATATCCGGAAGCAGATCCATTGGTCTCCTTTCCGTTTCCATCGGAATTGCCCGGCATATCGATCGTGATGACAAGATAATCAGGAGGGAATTCAATCAACCGTAGATTCAGGTTAGGAAGCAATTTTTCAAGTAATTGTTTCAGGGGCATTTTTTTGAGTTCATCGGAGATCTCGATATTCCTGAACCATGAGGGTTCGGCAAAAAGATGATATCCTTCTTCACCGGCCCTTTGAACCAGATAATCTGCAGGATTCTTTTCATCGCCGGCAGAGACCTGACCTTCAACAGGGGTAATAAGGGTGATTAGTGATAGGGAAAAAAGAAAATAAAACAGAAAAAAATATGCTTTCACGAAATTCCATCAATAATTATATAAAAATAGCCCTAAATTTTCAAAAAATACGTGTTTCCCCTGTGTATTTTACAATTTTTACCTTACGGATCTCACCATTTAACTGAACTTTTCGTGAATGTTGGGAAAGGTAGCCTGAGCCATGGTAAAACTCAATTTTTGACTTTCTTCCGTCCTTATATTCTATGAGGGCATACCAGTCATCATCACCTGCTTCAAGAAGTCTGCCTGCTGCTGGTTTTTGGGTTGACAACACCTGCAATGGGCCGTTATTCTCAGTGATCACATAGGCATCCCGGTTACCAGTCCGGATCCTTGCAAGGGCTTTTTTATCGCCATCGGCAAGGAGGTTGATTTTGTTATTTTCTGCGAACTCCCACCTCAGATCTCCTTTATTAATTAGCAGGGTGCCATAGGAGGCGTCATAATAGCCATATACGGTTTCTTCATCGTAGCTGTTGCCGATAAGCAGAAGGTCGGGAAATCCATCATTATTGATATCTGTAATAGCTGTTCCATAGACCGGTGAGAACTGGGCTTTTGTTGGCAAGGGTTGGATGTTGAACCGGTTGCCTTCTCCGTTTTCCAGGATCACTGAGGCCATCATCCTGTTTTCCAGATGGACAGAACTGTTAATCTCTTCTTCTGTGAATGAACGGTTAAACGGAGTGGTGCTGTATTTTTCAAATGTTCTGAATCTTAATTCAAAAGAAGGGATCTGGTCGATCATCAGGTTCCTCGGGTGGAAAATATAGGATTCCTCTTCAATATATACGGTTGTGATGGGATCAAAGGATCCATTCTTATCGTAGTCGTTGCCATAAATTTCAACAGGACGTTCAGGAGTCGGCTGGAAAAATGAGTTGAGCCCATAATTTCCAACTATATAATCAATGTCTCCGTCATGATCCAGGTCCGCACCATTGATGCTGTTCCACCAACCTGAGGTGTTTTCAAGACCATAGTCACTGGTTTTATCAATAAAACGCTTCCCAGTATTGATCAATAGGGTAACCGGCATATATTCTCCTGCAATGATCAGATCAGGATGCCCATCCCCGTTAGTATCCGTCCATAAGGCGGCGGTCACCATACCAAGCATCCCACGGGATGATCCAAGTTTTTCAGAGACATCGATGAAGCGGCCATTTTGGTTTTCCAGCAGATAGCTTTGCGGTGATGCAGGATACCGGTTGGGTGTGAGCCGGCCTCCGATAAAGAGGTCCGGATCGCCGTCAAGGTCATAGTCGCCTGCCACGACACATGACCCGGAAGTTGTGAGAGGAGGGAGGGCGCCGGAGGCAAGGTTAAATTCGCCGGAACCGTCATTCAGATAAAGGCGGTCCTGGTATCTCGGATCATTTTCCTGCCAGTTCGATCCGCCGGATACTACGTAAAGGTCCTTGTCACCATCGTTATCAGCATCGAAGAATAGCGCCCCCATATCTTCATAAACAGAATCAAGGGGAAAGGGTACTTGCCGGAAAGTCTGATCTTTCTGTTGCATCAGCAGATAGCCGGGAATTTTACTGTCGTTCCCAACATAAATATCCTCGAGGTTGTCGCCGTTGATGTCACCTACCGCCAGACCGGGCCCGAACTGACCGAGTTTATGCAATATGATCGGAATGATGTCAAGGTCATTTCTTGAGTTTTCAATATGTCTTACCTTCAGGTCAAGTTCGGCGGTGATATCCTCAAAACGGAGATCTGGGTTTTGTGTTTTAAAAGTCGGAATTAAGGAATGTTGTTCATGTTTTACTCCGGACTCTTTATTGATATAAAGCGTGGTGTCGGCCGGAAGATCATGCCAACGGATGACATGTCCGTCAGGCCATTGGATCATCAGGGAGTCAACGGCCGGTGACAGGCCCAGGCCTATGATGACTTCAGGACCTACTGTGGATTTATAGCCCCTGTAGGGAGAATATTCGTAATACTGTTGATTATCCTGATGGTAAGCCCATACTTTCAACCCAGGTTTCTCATAATCCCTTATTTTCTCATCAAATCTGATTGACAGGTAGTGATGTCTTTTATGGTCACTCGCCGTATTTCTGAATAACATCGCTACCTGGTCGATATTATTGATCACAATATCCAGATCCCCGTCATTATCCAGGTCGCTGTAAGCAGTGCCGTTGGTAAAGGTAGGCACATCCAGGCCCCAGTCGTATGACCGGTCCGAAAATGTGAGGTCTTGGTTATTTTTGAATATAAAATTAGGTAATTGCACATCGGGAAGATCATTCATAGCCCGTACGGCCAGTTCTTTTCTTGCATCGGGTGTTCCGAAAACAGTATTCTGCCGCAAGGTAAAGTAGATATAATCCAGGTTAGTGACATCCTTTCGGTATCCATTTGTGATGGAAAGATCTTTCCATCCGTCATTATCATAATCGGCCAGAAGGGGAGACCAACTCCAGTCGGTCTGGTGCATGCCGGCCAGGTAACCGATCTCACTGAAGCGAAATTTTCCATCTTCGAATTGTCCGCGGTTCAGTTGCAGGGTATTTCTCAAGTATTGGGGATGGTATCCCATTTTAATACTTTCATAAAACCGGTTAAGGTTTCTGTACCCTATCATCTGTTTCTGCCTCTGGTTGGTCATCGGAAGCATATCGAGGACGATCACATCAATTAAGGCGTCATTATTGTAATCGGCGATATCCATACCCATCCCGTTGCTGGTAAAATGTTTGAAATATTGTGCTGACTGTTCAGAAAAGGTGCCGTCCTGGTTGTTAACCCAGAGCAGGTCGTTGGAGAGAAAATCGTTGGAGCAGTAAACATCGGTCCAGCCATCCTGATTTATATCGCATATGCCGATGCCAAGACCGTAGCCTTCCTGGAGGATGCCTGCGGGTTCAGAGACATCGGTAAAGCGACCTTCTCCTTCGTTCCGGTACAGCCTGTCCGTGCTGGGCCCCTCACCATTGATGCGTCGCGGACGAAGGGCATTACGCATCCTGGCCTCCATGGCATTGGTAAGGAGATACATATCCAGGTCCTGGTCTTTATCATAATCAAAAAAAACAGCCATCGTGCTGTATCCCTCATCTGCGAGACCCATCTCCATAGCCATATCCTTGTAATGCGGGATACCGTTATCATCAAGGCCCTGGTTAATGAAGAAGATATTTTTTCTTGTCTCCGGCGCACCTAAGCCTGCAACACAGATATATATATCGGTAAAACCGTCGTTATTGATATCAGCGAAAGAAACGCCCGTACACCACCGGTCCGTAATAACGCCTGCTTCAGTACTGATGTCCCGGAATTTAAGTCCACCAAGGTTCAGGTATAACCGTGAACTTTCCATATTGCCGGCAAAAAACAGATCATTAAGACCGTCGTTATTTACATCACCGACGGCAACGCCTGCGCCGTTATAAACATATTCAAAATCAACACCGTTTATCGTGTCATTTAATTCTATCCTGTTAATAAAGTCAATGCCTGATTCCTGGGGAGGGATCAGTACAAAAAGGTGGCTTATATCCTTGCAGGATGCGATAGCCAGGAGGATCAAAAGAATTTTTAACCCTTTTAAGAAGGTATAGCCGGATAATCTCCACTTCATTTCTTATGGTTTCATAGAGTCACTAAGATATTTAAAATAGGTTAAAAAATGACCTTGCCTGTTGATTAATAAACATTTTATACTGCAATACACCCATGGATGGGAGATAATCCTTTTTTTAATTATATTCACATTTACCCGGGAGTAAAAAAATCCCGGTACTGCCAAGGATTTTATGATGATTGTTATATTTTTTCATTTCTCTGGTTTATTTTAACTTTTCGGATCATGAAGCATCTTATTTCTAACCTGATAATTCTGAGTATTCTTATGTCTGGAACGTCTTCTTTATTGGCAACATCCATCACTGAAATACCGGCTTTACAATGGGAAGTCGGACATCATAAAGACAAAGAAAACCTGCCCGGTGAGTGGATGCCGGCATCGGTTCCGGGCGCCGTCCAGTTAGATTATCAGAAAAGCAAGGGTTGGGGTCCTTATTGGTATGCCGACAACTGGGAGGATTATGGCTGGATGGAAGATGTGTTCTGGACCTACAGGACTTCTTTCAGCAAGCCTGATCTTGAAAAGGATGAGCTGCTTTTCTTCTATTCCGGGGGTATTGATTATGAATTTGATATTTATCTGAATGGCGAGCATCTTTTGTATCAGGAAGGCATGTTTACTCCTGTTCAATTGAATATTAATGATAAGCTGAAAGCGAATAATCAGCTGCTGGTCACCATTTATCCTGCGCCCAAGGTCCACCGGAACAGCAGGGACCGTTCTCAGGCTGATCGTTCAGTAAAGCCGGCGGTTAGCTACGGCTGGGACTGGCATCCACGGCTGATACCCTTGGGTATTTGGGAATCGACAGGACTTGTTGCCATAAGGCAATCCCGAATTACAAGCTGGAATATTGAGTATGAGTTGTCTGATGACCTGTCGGTGGCCGAGGTAGCTGTTTCGATCGACGGCTTGTTTTTAGAGGGCCTTACGTATGAATTACAGATGCATGATCAGGATGATATGCCTGTTTTTTCTGTCGGAGGTCTTCTCAAACAGGACAGGGAAGTCGTACGGTTTAATCTTTCAGACCTCACACTCTGGTGGCCCTGGGACCAGGGTGAGCCTTATCTTTACGAGGTGTTGTTAAGCCTGAAAAAGGATGACCAGGTGATCCGCAAGGAGCGCCGCCGGGTAGGTTTCCGCAAGGTGCAACTGGTTATGAATCCAGGCACCTGGCAGGTGGATGACTTTCCCAAGTCCAGGAGTAATCCGCCTATGACCCTTGAGATCAACGGGAGGCATATATTCGCCAAAGGGACCAATTGGGTGAATCCCGAGATCTTCCCGGGAATGATCACACGGGAGACGTATAACACCCTGACGGATCTGGCTTTGAGGGCCAATTTCAATCTTCTCAGGATCTGGGGAGGAGCTATTGTTAACAAGGATTCCTTTTTCGAATTATGTGATGAGAAAGGGATCATGGTCTGGCAGGATTTCCCTCTGGCCTGTAATCCCTATGAAGCCACTCCTGAATACCTTGCTGTTCTGGAGCAGGAGGCTGTCTCCATCATTAACCGGCTGAAAAAATATCCAAGTCTGGTGCTATGGTGTGGCGGAAACGAACTTTTTAACAGTTGGTCGGGGATGACCGATCAATCCCTGGCCTTGCGCTTACTCAACAGCCTCACGTTCCGGCTGGATCCTGAACGCCCCTTTATTCCGACCTCTCCTGTTATGGGCGTAGGCCATGGTCATTATGTGTTCAGGGATATGAGCAATGGGGAGGAGGTCTTTCAATGGATGCCCCGCGCTCATAATACCGCTTATACGGAATTCGGCATGCCCGCCCCCTCTTCTGTCGAGGTTTTACAGTCTTTTATTCCTAATGATCAGCTATTTCCACCAAGGCCAGGTACGGTATGGGAGACTCACCATGCCTATAAAGCATGGGTAGGGGATACCTGGCTGAGCGAAGGTATGCTGGAACATTATTTCGGTCCTTCTGAATCGCTGGAAACGCTTGTGAGCCGGGGACAACTTGTACAAAGCCAGGGTTATAAGGTGATCTATGAAGAAGCCAGACGGCAGAAGCCTTATTGCTCCATGGCCCTCAATTGGTGTTTCAACGAACCCTGGCCTACAGCCGCCAATAACAGCCTCATCAACTGGCCGGCAAAACCAAAACCTGCGCTGGATGCTGTAGGCGAATCCTGCCGTCCGAAACTTGCCAGCGGAAGAGCCACCAAATTCA
>CAZYDB010000099.1:0-14235 GCA_964645995.1 uncultured Roseivirgaceae bacterium | reverse complement strand
TTATCATTTTCAAAAGTGATCCCAACCAATAGTAAAGGGAGGGCTGATCTATCACATTTCCGGCCTGATGACATTTTACTCTTTCGACACCCATCGTATCATGAAGCAACCTATCCGCTGAAAAATCTTAACCAAGAAACCAGTATTATACAATTGGAAGAAAAGATCATCAGCATCGATGAATTGATCATCTCAGCCAGCCGGTGGGAGCAGAATCCCGAAAAGATCGCCAATACGGTTGCAACCATAAGATCCAGGGAGATCGAATTCAAGAATCCACCTACTTCTGCTGATATGCTTCGGGAAACAGGCCAGGTTTATGTTCAGAAAAGTCAGCTTGGCGGTGGCAGCCCCATGATCAGGGGTTTCGCTGCTAATTCGGTATTACTCGTTGTCGACGGCGTGCGCCTTAATAACGCTATCTACCGGAGCGGAAATCTTCAGAATGTGATCAATGTGGATGTGAATGCTCTCCAGGAGGCAGAAGTTCTTTTTGGGCCGGGATCGGTACTGTATGGAAGCGATGCCCTGGGTGGTGTTATGGATTTTCATATGAAAAAGCCGGTATTGTCCAATGACCGTACAACAAAAATTTCCGGAAATGCCTTGATGCGATATTCAAGTGCAGCGAATGAAAAAACCGGTCATTTTGATATCAGTATTGGTAGCAGGAAGGCCGGGTCTTTTACCAGTTTTTCCTTTTCCGGTTTTGATGACTTGCGGGCCGGATCAAACAGACCGGAGGGATATCCGGATTTTGGAAAAAGAACTGAATATGTGACGCGGATCAATGGCCGCGATACGGTTATCCGCAATGATAATGTCAATATCCAGAAATTCTCCGGTTATAACCTGTATAGCCTGATACAAAAATTGACCTTCCGGCCAAAAGATTTTTTTGATATCAGCTACGGTTTTTATTTTTCAAGTACTTCGGACATCCCGAGATATGACCGTTTGATAGTATATAATGAAGACAGTATCCCGGAAAATGCTGCATGGTACTATGGGCCCCAGACCTGGCTTATGAACCGTATTCAACTGCGAACATACCGGTCTAATGATTTATTTGATGAAAGCAGGGTCACGGTATCGCACCAGTTATATAACGAAAGCAGACATGACAGAGATTTCCGAAGTGAAATACTGAGATCAAGACAGGAGAGAGTAAACCTTGTTGCGATCAATGCTGATCTTGATAAAACTTTCAATGATCGGCATCAATTGTTCTATGGTCTGGATGGCTCCTTCAATAAAGTTTTATCCGAGGCCGAAAGAACCAATATTGAAACTGGAGAAGAGTCACCCACCTCAACCCGTTATCCTGATGATGGGAGCGATTATTATTATGCCGCCGTTTATGCTAATCACCAATGGACCCTCTCAAAAAAAACAGGACTTAATGGTGGTATGCGGTATACTTTCACTGGATTAAAGGCCCGGATAAAAGATAAAAGCAATCTGGGATTTGAATATGATGAATTCTCCGGTTTCAATGGTGCGCTGAACGGAAGCCTTGGACTGGTATATAAAATTTCACCGGAAACCAAGTTGGACATCGTGTTTTCAACCGGTTTCCGTGCTCCTAATGTGGATGATGTAGGAAAATTATTTGATTCAGAACCGGGATTTGTTGTCGTTCCTAATAAAGATCTCCAGCCTGAATACACCTATAATTTTGAAACCGGGATAACGCAAAAAATAACAAAGAATCTTCGTCTGCATGCTGTAGGTTTCTATACTTTTCTTGAAGATGCCATGGTCAGAAGAGATTTTACCTTTAATGGAGAAGATTCGCTGATATATGATGGGCAACTGAGCCGGGTGCAGGCCCTGGTGAATACAGGCAGAGCCCGGATCTTTGGGTTTAACATTCTTGTGAAAGGCGATTTATCACCCCGTTGGGGCCTTTTATCTTCAGTCAATTATACCCGGGGAAAAGACCTTGAAGACAATGAACCGATCCGCCATGCTCCACCTTTATTCGGGGAAACTGCTGTTTACCATAAAAGAAATAAATTAATGGCAGAATTGAATATACGCTTCAGCAGCAAGGTCTCATATGCAGACCTGGCGCCTTCGGAACGTAACAAAACGCACCTGTATACTAAGGATGGGGCCTTACCATGGTATACTATAAACGCCAAAACATCCTACGCTGTCAATCAGCATTTCATGATACACCTGGGAGTTGAAAATATCATGGACCTTCATTACAGAACTTACAGCTCCGGAATCAGCGCCCCGGGACGTAATATTATCGCAGGATTACGTGCCAGATTCTAAATTAACAATTATATCGTACCGGGCAGAGAAAGATTTTATTGATCAAATACATTGAATTTCAAAAAAAACATTGCCGGCAAAAAAGCAGAGTAAAAGAAACCAGGTTACGGCTGAAGATCGAATGAATGCCGGAGGATATGTTGGTATTGAAATTTGAAAAGCGGAAAACTATCCTCATCAGGCTATTGGGCAGACTAGCTAACTAAATTATTCGATGCCCGGGCTTCCTTGAATTATGATCAATAAAGTTTTCTTTGAATAATAAACTATCTTTGTTCGTTAATCAGATAACTTTTAACATATTTTATCAATGTATATCGTAGTTGCGGGCAATATCGGATCAGGGAAAACCACGTTAGCAGAAAAACTGGCCAAACATTACCACTGGGAAGTAGAACCTGAGATCGTGGATACTAATCCCTATCTATCTGATTTTTATGCCGATATGAAAGTCTGGGCTTTTCATATCCAGGTTTTTTTCCTTAACAGCCGCTTCAGCCAGAATCAACGGATCAAAAAAAGCCGGAAAAGTATTGTGCAAGACAGATCCGTATATGAAGATGCTTATGTTTTTGCCAGGAATTTATTTGAAAACGGCCTTATGAGTGACCGGGATTATGATACCTATAAAGGATTATATGATTCAATGGCCAACTTCATTAAACCGCCGGATCTGATGATCTATTTGAAAGCAGATATTCCTAAGCTGGTGGAAAGGATCCAGAACAGAGGCCGGGCCTATGAGAACCTGATCAGACTTGAATATCTTCGCGATCTGAATAAATTATATGAGGAATGGATCTCTCAATATAATGAAAGCAAGCTTTTGTCGATCAATACCAATGACCTGAATTTTGATAAAGATGTTGAAGATTTTGCCTATGTTATTAACCTTATTGAATCTGAAATCCATGGTTTGTTCAGTTAACAGGAAACTATGCCTGAATATTTTCTTTGCTTTTTTTCTCGCTTTTATCCCTAGCAGGGAAAATTTCGCACAGAATGATCCTTCAGACAAATTTTTCAGAACTGAGTTTCCTGATATCTGGCAAAGAGCCATGACTTATACCCTGGATGTAGCTGAAACCATGCCGGAAGAGTTTTACGAATTCAGTCCAACAGAGGAACAAATGTCATTCCGGGATCATCTCGTTCATATTGCCGGAAATTTTTACAGGCTGACAGGTAATGTAATATTGGATGATAAAACCGTTCATGAGGAAATAAATTTTGATGTCCGCTCAAAAGAAGAAGTAATCAGGCTTCTTAAAAATGCCTTTGAATTCGTCCATAAAAGCAGCGAAAGCATACAAAAGGAAATTCTTAGTGAAACCATAACCTTTGGAGGGGCCAGTATGACAAAAGAACGCATTTTCTACCTGATGAGGGATCATTGTACCCATCACAGGGCCGTAGCCATCAGTTATCTGCGGATTAAGGGAATTCAGCCCCCAGGATACCGTGGCTGGTAAATAACCGCACTTCCTTGAGCCAAAAACCAAATAAATTATTATTCGATATGAAAAACATTACATATACCGGGAATATATATTTTTTTTCAATCTCCGTAAAAATCTATTCCATGAGAATGGGAAGTAAAGTCCGGTTAGGCAATCCGGCTTATGTCAATTCTTGCACCAATTTGTTTTTTCCGAATAATAAAATGTTGCTTTGATCTTAATCCGCTCTTCACTAATTTTCCTCAGTTAACACTAATGGTATTCGTGATAAGAGAATAATCATGGAGAAAGCGAATATTTCGGTGATCCTTCCCTACCGCGATGCTTCTGCAACCATTCAAAGAGCTGTTGAGAGTATTCTTGGGCAGTCGTTCAATAATTTTGAATTAATTCTGATCAATGACGGATCTACTGATCAATCTGAAAAAGTACTTGAACAATACAGGGATGACCGGATAAAAAGAATCAATCTTCCGCCTTCGGGAATTGTAACGGCGCTCAATGAAGGGATTTATAGCAGTAAAGCACCATATATTGCAAGAATGGACGCTGATGATGCAGCTTATGCCCACCGGCTTGAAAAACAATATGAATATCTTGAGACCAACCCGGACATCGGCATCGTAGCAACCAAGGTAAACTATATTGGGGATATTGAAGAAAATTACGGATTCTTTCATTATGTTGAATGGAATAATCAGCTTACTTCTGCAGAAGACATCTATCTCAACCGTTTCGTGGAATCACCCGTAACTCATCCAAGCATTATGATGCGTTCGGAAATAATTAAGAAATATGGTGGCTATGCGGAAGGGGAGTTTCCGGAAGATTATGAATATTGGCTCCGGCTGATGGATCAGGGTGTTAAAATTGCCAAGATCAATGAAGTACTTTTAGACTGGTATGATGATATGGCGCGCTTGTCAAGACGTCATAAAAAATACAGTGTTGATGCCTTTTATAAAATAAAGACAAAATATTTTGTACGGTGGTTTAAAAAATATTTCAATAAACCCCCTCAGATACTGGTCTGGGGTACCGGGAAAAGTGTTTTGCAAAAATCACACTGGCTACAGAAATATAATGTCGAAGTAGCCGCCTATATAGATATAGTCGATAAAAAAGATCACTGGATTGGTGAGACACCGGTCTTTTACTATAAAGACCTTCCCCGCAAAGTATTTATACTGTCATATGTTAGTGATCGAACCGGACGGTTAGAAATCTATCGATTTCTTAAGGATAGCGGATATGAAGAAGGCAGGGATTTTTACATGATGGCATAAATCATCATGCATCGTTTGGTTTAAATTCCAGGAAGTCAAGGATCATCTGTATACAGGGCTAAAACATATCAAATAACAGCATAAACATTTTATACCTTCAATCTATTCATATTCATGAATCCTCCCCTTATAATCCCTCCGGGATCCCATCGATTTCCCTGATAGCAATATTCCTGTAAAAGATCTCCGCTCCTTCTGACTGCAACTGTATCTTGCCTTTTGTTAATAGCACTTCTCTACCATCCTCGATATATCTCAGGTTATAAGCATGTAAAATTACCTGTCCATTCACCATATGAATACTCTCGTTCCCATACGCATAGATCTCCACAATATTCCATTCACCAACCGGTCGTTCATGATCCTGACCTTTCACACAATAGCCGTTTCCTATATGAAAGGTGACCCGCACTGCTCCCTTTTCATAATGATAACGTCCATCAGGAGATTTCCTGACAGCAGGTATATCAGCCGTTGTGGTATCTACACAAATGAAATCACCAGTGGCTCCTTCCATCACCTGACATTCCAGAGATTTCATCCAAACCCCTCCCCAGGCCCCTTCCGGCCCCGTTGAATGATACAGGATCCCACTGTCCATCAGTTCATCAACTCGCGGGGGATATTTTTCATCACCCCATTTAAACTCGAGCTTTAAATGATAATTGCTGAATGGTTTGTCGGTAACCAGAATTCCGAAGGTCTCGCCTGAAATACGGATCGCAGGCAGATCATCCTCCTGAACTACAGTAAAGACATTCAGAGGATCCTTATTCAATCCGATTGGTTCCATGTACTGTCCATCCGCATTGCGGGGAATTCCTTCTACTTCCGAACTTGGTTCGGGAGCCCGCTGCCAGGTATACCAACCCGTCAGATCCTGCCCGTTGAATAAAGGTTCCCAAGTTATATCGTTCGCTTTGTTTCTTTCCTGCTGACAAGAAGATAGAAATACAAATGCCAGAACCGTAATGAATAAAATATAGCTTTTCATTGTATTAGCCTGACCTACTCATAAGTTTTTGTTGTTCGGTGTAATTTTAAGATATATAGGTGATATTCAATACGATACTTCGCCAGGATAACCCTGATAGGCAGCCTGATAGGGTGAAAAATTCGTGAATTTTTCAGGTTAGATAAATTGATCGGAGAAAGATATAAAAACGATTGAACACAAACAACTTATGATTTCCAATTGATCAGGAGAGTTGATCTGAACAGAAGGGATGACCTGGCCAGGGAGGGGGTGGATATTTTTATATTTATCATATTTTCTATAGTTTTCTACATAATTAATCAACATGGATGGCCGTAAAATCAGGAATGGATATACAGATCGTGAAGAGATGGCTCATGCTTTCACACATGGGATCGGAATCGTATTAAGTTTAGTTGGTATTGGGTTTCTTGTAACCAAGGCCCTGAAAAGCGGGGACCGCTGGCATCTGTTCAGTTTTATTATCTTTGGATTGGCCTTTTTTTATTATACCTCTCCTCAACGCTTTATCATAGTTTAAAAGGTACAGAAATAAAAAAACGACTTAGAAAACTGGATCATTCGGCAATTTATCTGCTGATTGCGGGGACCTACACCCCTTATCTGCTTACCAATTTACGCGAAACAGTCGGATGGACCATGTTCTTTGTGGTTTGGGCCTTCGCTTCAGTTGGAATTATCATAAAGCTTGCAACCCATATCCGGTCCAAATGGATCTCAGCAGTGATCTACCTGATGATGGGCTGGCTTGCTGTTTTCATCTATCGAGCCATGATCGAAGGACTTCCTGATATAAGTCTGGCTCTGCTGGCAGTTGGCGGCCTTTTTTATACCCTGGGTGTAATTTTTTATGTCTGGAAAAAACTACCCTATCATCATGTCATATGGCATGTCATTGTCCTGTGCGGTAGTATCAGTCATTATTTTTCAATCTATTTTTTGTTATAGAAGGGAACGGGGCAAACAGTATGAGTGTAAAGTGTTCGTGTGTGAGTTTAATTATGTGAAGCGGTTGCCGGCAATTGCCAACTCTATTCTCCGGCATTTGTTAATATTCCAAATTTTTATGATCTTTCCGGTTCGCTTTAATAAATCCGGTAAAAGGACAGTTATGTCCAGGGTTAAACAAAAAGATTGCTCCTGAAACCGGATTGGGAATAAAAATTAGAAATATAAACAGATAACACCTATGAGTATCAGAATACAGACGCTGAGTGGCTATTTTCATGAATATCAGAAAAGTGTAACAGAGCCCGATGCCTTCTGGGGAAGGATCGCTGACGGCTTTCACTGGCGAAAAAGGTGGGATTCAATCGTGGAGTGGAATTTTGAAGAACCCAGGATCGAGTGGTTTAAAAATGCGAAGTTAAACATAACGGAAAACATGCTTGACCGGCACCTTTACACGGCCGGCAACCGTACAGCGATCATCTGGGAGCCGAATGAGCCTGATGAAGAGCCCAGGAAGATCACCTACCGTGAATTGTATCATATGGTTAACCAGTTCGCCCTTGTATTAAAAGAACAGGGGGTTGCTAAAGGCGACCGGGTGGTGGTCTATATGCCCATGGTACCGGAGGCAGCCGTAGCCATGATCGCCTGCGCCCGGATTGGCGCTATCCATTCGGTAGTCTTTGCCGGTTTCTCTGCCAACTCACTTTCCGACCGGATCAATGACTGTTCTGCCAAAATGGTCCTGACTTCCGATGGCAATTACCGCGGAAACAAAAAGATCGCTATAAAGGAAGTAGTAGACGAAGCCCTTAAATCCTGTAAGTGTGTCGAAAAAGTAATTGTATATAAAAGAACCGGACAAAATGTTGATATGAAGAATGGGCGTGATCTCTGGTGGCATGAACAAATCAAAGATAAGCCTGATGAGATGGAAGCTGAAGAAATGGACGCTGAGGATATGCTTTACATCCTGTATACCTCAGGCTCAACTGGCAAACCAAAAGGAGTTGTCCACACCACAGCAGGGTATATGGTCTATACCTATTATACTTTTATGAATGTTTTTCAATACAGTCCGGGAGATATATACTGGTGTTCAGCGGATATTGGCTGGGTTACAGGTCATTCCTATATCATCTATGGGCCTTTACTGGCTGGTGCCACTACCTTGATGTTTGAAGGTGTACCTACCTATCCGGATCCCGGGCGTTTCTGGGCGGTTGTTGAAAAACATAAAGTTAACCAGTTCTATACGGCTCCTACAGCCATCCGTGCTTTACAGGCCTTTGGCCAGGAACCGGTTTTGCCCTACGATCTCAGTTCCCTGAAAGTCCTTGGAACAGTCGGAGAGCCCATCAATGAAGAAGCATGGCACTGGTATCATGACCACGTGGGTAAGGGCAGGTGCCCGATAGTTGATACGTGGTGGCAGACAGAGACCGGCGGGATCCTCATCTCCCCTATCGCCAGCATAACACCAACCAAACCTTCATATGCAACCATGCCCTTACCAGGGGTACAACCCGTTATCGTCGATAATGAAGGTAAAGAATTGCGGGGGAACAGTGTGGAGGGGAACCTATGCATTAAATATCCATGGCCGGGCATGTTAAGAACAACCTATGGTGACCACAAAAGAATGCATGATACTTATTTCGCTCCCTTCAAGAACCTTTATTTTACCGGTGATGGCGTAAAAAGGGACGAAGATGGCTATTATCGTATTCTGGGAAGAGTGGATGATGTGATCAATGTTTCAGGTCACCGGATGGGAACGGCTGAGGTCGAAAATGCTATCAATGAACATCCCCGTGTTGTTGAATCGGCGGTAGTCGGTTATCCGCATGAAATTAAGGGGCAGGGCATCTATGCCTTTATTATTGCAGATATGACAAACAGGACCGTTGCAAACCTAACCCAGGAGATCAAGGTTACGGTTAATAATATTATCGGTCCGATCGCCCGGCCTGACAAAGTCCAGATCGTTCCCGGATTACCTAAAACAAGGTCAGGAAAGATCATGAGAAGAATACTTAGGAAAATCGTAAACGGAGAAACAAAGGATTTCGGTGATATAACAACACTTCTTGACCCTGATGTAGTTGACAAAATTGTAGAAGGATATCAGGCGGATGGAAATTAGTAATCAGCATTATCTGTCTGAGGAAATACGGCTATTCCAGGATATTCTGGAATAGCCGTATGCAATGAACCTTCTTGGCAGGTACCGGGTCAAATCCTGAATTGATCGTTTCCCGATGTTCCTTTATAACACGTGCGAAAACAAGTTCTCCAATAGCCTGATCACGATAAAATTCATTAAACCATAATAATTACGATAATACCATAATTGATTAAATTTTTAATTTAACTAATAAATAACCGGATTTTGGGAAAGATCCAATGTTATAAATACTTATTTTTATAGTATTAACCAAAGCAATTAATTCTATAAATTTTAATGAAAACTTTTTTAGCCCTGCTCATAATCATTTCTTTGGTCATTTTTTCCGGTTGCCCCAAAAATGAAAAACCCGACCCTGAACTGACTGAGCAACAGGAAAGAGCCCAATTGCTTGAAGGGACCTGGGGTAATGCTTCGAATGTAGTAGTGCCTCCGGATGTAGATGATAACATTATCAGCGGTATCTCCATTACTTTCAGCACATCCGGTGAAATTCAGCCTGACACTTTCAGCGCCTTTGGAACTGTGAAAATTTTTGATACGAGTGCCAATTCGGGCTGGTCTTTTTCCAATGATATCAATCAGGTCCTTCTTTCCAATGTTTTTCCGGTTACTTCATTTGTAATTGTTAGTATAACGGAAACAACAATTATTATTCAACTCGATCATCCGGGTGGAGAAGGATTTGAAGGAAAGGACGGAACATATTCGGTAACATTGACCAAACTATCAAATTAAAGAAACCATGCAAGTTACCTGGGGTTAAAAGCTTTCCCGATAACGTGTTACACTTTTTATCCTCTCAAAAAATGAAAGAAAAACCCGATCCGGTGATTTCATACTCCGGACCCGCTCATTTTTCATCAAATGATTTAGTAAATTCACAAAAAATGTAATACCAGATGGATTTGTGGTTTTATATTGTATCAGTTTGTTTTCTGATCCTGTTGATCCTTTATATCATCAATTCCAGGATTGATAAAAATTTCAGGCAAAAGATGGTCCCCCTGTTAAAAAAGCAACGGAAAACCATCGAATCCCTGGCGTCAGAACGGGATAACTTGTCACAAAAAGCAGACGATCTCAATCGTGAGTTAAATGTATTACAAACCAAATTTTCCAAACAGGATGACGAGTACAATAAGATCCACTGGCTCATCAATACAGTATTCCATAAGCCTTTTCATGACATCCTCGGGAATTATACTTTATCCCGGAAGGAAAATTTAACATCAGAAAGTGTGTCTGAACAGTTTAAGGATGTTCCAGCACGGGAATGGTTAATAATGGCGGACATGGCAGAGTGGTGGTTCCGGAAAAGGTACAACAAGGAAGAAAAAGAATTTGAGGCAGTTGAGATCACGAACCTTTTGCAGGAGGATTGTGATCAGTTAAAGTTAGAATTTGACTATAAAAAGCTAAGTTTTATACAACATACAGGAGAACCGATAATGGTCACTTCCCGGTCCGATGTTATTTCATTTGTCATCCTAACATTTGGAAGGTTACTGGGCCAGCGTTCGATGAATGGTAATTCAATTTATATCGACACGGAAAAGACAGGGAAAAAATGCCTGGTATCAATGGAAGACAGCAGTCACGGACCTGATGATCCGGACATTAAGGCACTTTTCTCCGAAATATGGCTTCCCGGAAAATTACCGGAAATGGAACCTCAAAAGATGGCTCCCGTTATTCTAGCAAAAGAGATCATATCCCTTCACCAGGGCAATGTCTGGTACAGCAGGGTTTATGAAGTTGGCATGAAAATTACTTTTTCGATACCTTTGGATAAAACCATATAATTATGAATAAACGAAGATCTTTTTTCAAAAACCTGCTGGGCCTTGCCCTGACAGGAGGATTAGTCACCCGCTTTACCCGATCCTATGCCCGGCCGGGAAGTGAGAAGCTTTTTATACACCATGTTTATTTCTGGCTTAAAGACCCGGACAAACAGTCTGAGCGTCTGAAATTTGAAAAAGCCCTAATAAAGCTGGGGAGTATAGATTCGATATCGCTACTCCATATTGGCACACCGGCAGACACGAAACGAGAGGTTATTGATAATACCTACCACTATTCCTTTCTCGTCGGGTTTAAAAACAGAAAAGACCATGATATCTACCAGGAACATCCCATACATGACCATTTCCGAAATGAATATAATGAAATGTGGACGAAGGTTCTTGTTTACGACTCAGTAGATATCTGATTATCAATCTGGCATTGAACTTTCGGTTTTTTTAATCTTTCTAATCAGTAAATAAAAACTCTGGTCATGAAAACTCTTCTGTTGTTTCTGTTTTCTACTATCTTTTTTACTGATGCCACCGCAGAAAACCATCAATCAAAAACCTGGGAAGTCTTTGAAATCATCTTAACCGCTCAGGAAGAGATGGTAAATCCTTATATCAATGGGATGCAGGAGGGCAAAAAACCCTATCTTACAGCCACTTTTACCGGTACATCAGGGAATGCCGAAGGTGTTGAAATGATCATTCCGGGTTTCTGGGATGGTCAGGATAAGTGGGTAATACGATTTGCCCCTCCTTATTCCGGCAAATGGCAATATATCACCGAATCCACAGACGAGGGGCTGAATGAACAAGAGGGTATATTGACCGTTAGTGAATGGAACGCTGAGGAAAAAACAGTTATTCCCACAAGAAGAGGCTTCATACAGGTAGTCAGTGAAGGCAACAGAAAAGGAAGGTATTTTACTTATCATGATGGAACTCCTTTTTTGTGGATCGGGGATACCTGGTGGAACTGGACCAAAAAAGATATCCGATTTGAATCCTTCAAAAGAGTGGCTGATACCAGGGCTGATCAAAATTTTACGGTCGGCCAGTTGTTTTTTGCGGGCAACGGCTGGAGTGAAAGCAGCTCATTGCTTGATCCGTCCTGTCAGCACCCTAAAATTGACCAGATACGGCAGCTCGAACGTATGATCCGTTATGCCAATACAAAAGGTATTACCGTCTGGGTTCATCCCTGGTGGAGCCGGGAGGATCTGGATAGCCGGATAGGTAGTGAAAATATCAGACGCTGGTGGCGGTATGTTATTCACCGGTTGCATGCCTATAATGTAATATGGGTACTTGCAGGAGAATATAATATGCATAATTATGGCGGGGTTACCCTTGGTTTGGGTGAACTGATCAAACATGAAGATCCGTACGATCGCATTACGGGAACGCATCCCACACCTCCCGCCTGGGGAGGGGGTGCCGATGCCCCCCAATGGTCTACTGCCGAAGTGATCCATCATCAGAATTGGCTTGACTATAACCAGAGTCAGCCGGGACACGGCCGCTGGCGAAATGAAATGATCCCTGAAATAGTGGCTAAGGCTTATCAGAAAGAACCTCCAAAACCCATCGTAGTTACAGAACCCTGGTATGAATTTATTGAGGGCAATCCCAAAGCTACGGATATCCGGTTTGGAGCCTGGACTGCTATCCTTAACGGTGCCGCAGGCCATAGTTATGCCGGTGGGCACATCTGGAAAGCGCACCTGCCGGAGTCACCAATGGGTGCCGATACCTGGCCTATGGATCTCAGTTTTAAAACAAATACGCTCTTTTATGAAGGTGCCAGGTCGATCAGTTATCTGTCTTCCTATCTGCATCAGATCGAATGGTGGAATCTTGAACCTCATCCGGAGTATGTCATTGATAATCCATCCCCATACTGCAGCGCTCATCCCGGAAATGAATATCTCATGTACCTCCGGTACGGGGGAACTGTTAAAGTTGACCTGTCTGAGAGCCGGGGGAAATTAATGCACTACCGGTGGATCGATCTGGTTAACCACCTTATTATCGAAGAGGGTGCCGTCAATGGCGGTAGTATTTCAGCCTTTTCTCCTCCTGAGGATTATCCGGGTGTGGCCAATTACAAAGACTGGTTGTTACACATTTTTACAAAATAAACATCCTCTATTTTTTTGCATTTTTTGCAACTCATCAAATAAAAATTGTAAAATCAAATTTTATTTGATAATTATGTGTCTATTTTGCTCATTAGGTATTAATTTTTAAAATTACTTTATTTTTTTGCTGTTTAAATTTGCATAATCATAATATTAGTATTAATATCATGTATTATTTGCAATATCGGTTGATTTTTTGATATTTTTTAAATGCCAGTAATTATTTAAAAAATATTTAAATTTTTTATTAGTAGCCAAACTAAAAAACAAATAAGATGAATACCGGACATCTCCTCATCAAGGAGCAATGGGAGGAGGTTGTTGGAGGGATGATCAAAGCGTATAAGCTTTATGCCCCGGTTGATCAATGGGGTGAAGTAGATTACGGATTAATAAACTCCGACAACATCACAAAGATCATATACAATCACCCCCGGCCGATCACCCCTTTAAAAACGTTCTTTCTCCCGGTCAAACAAAACGTGACCCATCCAACAGATGACAAAAAAAGGGTGATCATGGGAATACCTTCCTGTGATCTTCATGCCCTGGCTTTGCTTGATGCGATGTATCTGGATAATACCTATCCGGACACCGTATATTCAAATAGAAGGAAAGATTCCATCCTGATAGGATCGGACTGTCATCATTCACTGGAAAACTGTCATTGCACCTCCTATGGAATCAATCCTTTCCCGGAAAAAGGCCTGGACATCCTGGTAAACAGGATCGAAGATAAGATCTTCGCCCAACCGGTTACCGATAAAGGCAATGAATTTCTTGAAGAGGTCTTTCATGGGGTAAACACATCAGAACCTGATGAAAGTTTTTTAATCGAAATGAATGCGATCCGGGATCACGTGCGGTCGGATATCAAGGCGAAAAACAAGGATCTTCCGGATTACCAAACCACCGGAAAATTGATCCGGCAGTCCAATGGAGCTGTCTGGAAAAAATATGCTGCTGATTGCGTTTCCTGCGGTGCATGTGCCGCCAGTTGCCCAACCTGCACCTGTTTTCAGTTGCTTGATCGTCCCGGATTCGAAAAGGTGAGAAACCTGGATACCTGTCAGTATCCCGGATTTGAACGTGTGGCAGCAGGAGAGGATCCCCTAAAGCCGCTTGTCAAC
>CAZYDB010000098.1:4921-14239 GCA_964645995.1 uncultured Roseivirgaceae bacterium | reverse complement strand
CTTCACTTCGATTTCGGGGTGCACCTCGATGGCGAGGGCCCCCTTGGGTCCTTTGCGCCTGCTGTTTCATCTGATCCAGGGCATGATAGATATAGGCCAGGGATTCACTCATGTCAAAGAGCTTGTGGGTATACTGATCCTGTAAACGACGGTCCTCCAGTGAATAGGGCGCTTGGGGATCGTATTGCAGGGTGAAGGAAGTGTTATAGGTTTCCTTTCCCTTGATCATCTTCACCTGGTAGGTCCCCTGCGGAAGGGCCGGACCGAACAGGGATCCGAAAAGGGCCATCCGGTTGTTGGTTGGGGCGGATTTCGGCCTTTCCGACCGTACCGGAATTTCCACGATATTGATGCCGGCAGATTTCCCTGCGGGGGTTTCTCTGATCATATTTCCTTCTTCATCATAGATCTCGAGGTACATTTTGCCAAACATGTGCCGCTTAGCCATATAATAAATGATCCTGGCCGTTTCGGGTGGGTTGGAGGCCGTGAAATTACCAGCCCCACCAAACCAGTTGCCTCCGCTTCCCGGGTCGCGGATAAGCGCCGGGGTTACCTCAAAAAAGGCAACAGGTTCATCAACGATCGCCTGAGTGATCTGGCGCAAAGGCGTGATATCATCAAGGATAATGATCCCTCTGCCGTGAGTTGCCATCACCAGTGCATGATCGCGGGGATGGATCACCATGTCACGGATACTTACCCGGGGGATATTGCTCTCGAACCTTGACCAGCTCAATCCGCCATCTACAGTCACAAAAAGGCCGAACTCGGTGCCCAGAAAGAGCAGGCCCGGATTCTCGAGATCCTGCCGTATGGAAAGAGCATATCCTTCGATATCCTCCGTGATCAGTGATTGCCAGGTTTTGCCAAGGTCTTCCGTCCTGAAAAGATAGGGTTTCATATCACCGGTCCTGTGGCCGTCAAAGGTGACATAGGCCGTATTCCGGTCATGCCGGCCCGGCTCGACGAAGGCTACCCAGGTCCGTTCAGGAACATTAGGGACGTTCGTCACCACATTGGTCCAGGTGGCTCCTCCGTTCTCCGTAACCTGCAGGTTACCGTCGTCGGTACCCACCCAGATCACATTTTCATCTACCGGTGATTCTCCGATGGTATAGATGGTGGTGTTGTTCTCGGCCGTGGAATTATCGATTGATAATCCTCCCGATTCTTTCTGACGTTGCCGTTCCTGATCATCGGTGGTCAGGTCAGGAGAGATCCGCTTCCAGGAATCACCCCGGTCTTCGGTGATGAACAGGTACTGGGCTCCGAAATACATTCTTTCAGGATTGTTCGGGCTCAGGTGTACCGGAGCATTCCAGTTGAACCTGAAGTTCTCTTCTCCTTCACCCGGGTAAGGTTTAATATCCTTGGCCTGGCCGGTCTTTTTATTATACCGCACAAGCTCGCCGCCCTGGTATCCGGAATAAATAATATCTTCATCAACAGGATGTTTGAAGGAATAAAAGCCATCTCCTCCGAATGTCAGTTTCCAGTCGCTGTTAGCGATACCTCCCGGTTTCTGGGAAGGTCCGTACCAGGAGCCATTATCCTGCAGGCCACCATACACATTGTAAGGATCTGCCATGTCGACGCTTACATGATAGAACTGGCTGACCGGCAGATTCATGAACATCTTAAACAAATAACCTCCGTCGAGGGATTCGTAAACACCCCCGTCAGTGCCTGCCAGGATATGTTTGGTGTTGTTTGGATCGATCCAGACCGCATGGATATCGGAGTGCATATTGCTGCCCACCGACCGGAAGGTCTCGCCGCCGTCCTTGCTGATGATCAGATTCAGCCCGCACTTAAAGACCACACGATCGTTTTTCGGGTCTACATCGATGTTCGAAAAATAAAACGGCCTTACCGTGGTGTTGAAGTCATTATTGATCTTCTTCCAGCTTTCACCGGCATCCGTGGATCTATAAAGCCCTTTCTTATCCTTGTCCTTAACCTCGACTGTAAGATAAATGACATCTCCTTTGGAAGGAGCCACGGCAATAGCCATCCTGCCAAGTGTTTCTTCCGGCAAACCGTTATGGATCTTCTTCCAGGTGGCGCCGCCATCGGTCGATTTATACAATCCGCTGCCAGGTCCGCCGGAGGTGAAGAAATCCGGTTCGCGCCTGAACTCCCACATGGAAGCATACAGGATGTCCGGATTTTCGGGATCCACATCCAGATCAGCACAACCCGTATTCGTATCAATATAAAGGATCTTTTCCCAGGTATTCCCGCCATCCGCCGTTCTGTAAACGCCCCTTTCTTCATTGGCGTTCCAGAGATGCCCCATCACGCCAACATAAAGGATATCCGGATTTTGCTTATTGATAATGATATCCGATATCCGCTCACTGTTATCCAGCCCTTTATGCTCCCAGGTCCTTCCACCATTAATACTTTTATAAATCCCCGTACCAACCGAGACACTGTTCCTCACCCAGGTTTCACCGGCCCCTACCCATACGGTGTCCGGATGCTCCTGGTCAACACTGATCTTGCCGATCGACATATAATGATCATCGAAAACAGGACGGAAACTGGCTCCTGCTGTGTTTGATTTCCAGACCCCGCCTCCCGCAGTCCCTACGTAGATGATCTCAGGGCTTTTCGCAACCGCCACAAGGTCCGAAATCCTTCCACTCATCACCGCGGGGCCGATCTGACGGGCCCTCATCGTCCCGAACAAGGCCTGGCCCTTGAGTGGGATTTCCTGGGCCAATAAAGGACTGTAAGCAGCCATGCCAAACAGAAATATTATGGTTCTGATCTTCATCGGTAACATTTTAATAATGGAACATGTATTAAATTAGCAGCAGCTATTTCTGTCTATTCATTTGAAGGATAAACAAAAAGCACATCATCCATTTCCTCATTGAGGGCATACTCTTCAATGGTGATCTTCTGAACCGACTGGCCATTGGATTTCACCTCAATAAAAAATGGCATGATCAATCCATCCACTTCCTGGTAATCACTCATGAACGTTTCAGCTTCCTGTCCTTTTTGCGGTCCCATCTTAACGGAGGTTCTGATCATCACCGGTACAAAATATTCCATATCAAAGAAATGATATTCCACATCACCTTCCTTCTTGCTGAGCTTGATCTTGTAGGTCTCCGCTCCTTCTACTTCCTCTATGCCTTCCAGTTCGATTGTATGTCCCTTTTCCTTGTAATCGATAAACTCACTTTCAAATTTTTCTTCCTTTATGGCATCCACCATTTCTTGCGGCATCTTCTGCGGATCTTCACTCCCCATCATGGGATTGATAAACCAACCCGTTGTGCCGTCGTAAGCCTGAACAATGGTCTTTCCCTGAACAGATACTTCTGTCCGCTGCAGATCAGGGTTTTTGCGGTACATGGTAGCATTGAGTTGCATCTGGCCCTGGTCGATGGTCACCTTCATCTTCATGGACTTCAGATCTTTCCAGGCATCGTAACCGCCGGTGTTCTCAATGTAGTTGGTAATGATCTCATCGGCATCCTGCCCATATACACTGAAAACAAATACGGTAAAGGCTACAGTTAATAATACTTTTTTTCTCATGATTGTGATGGTTTATATTTTCAGGGATGAAATATAGGAAAAAGTTGAAAGCCACGGCAAAAAAAAGTGATGTCAGGCATTTTATCACTCTGACTGGTAATATATTGATTTCAGAGATCCTGATAAAACAGATAGTTCAACCATTCTATGATATTTCGGTCAACAGGTGGTCATCAGTATCAGGAAATTGTTATTTCCTATAGGATAGAAATCCGGGATAGCCGGAGGTAATCAATTGAAGAATACAGGTCACTCCGGTCATACATGCCAGGCAGGCATTACGTGATACCGGGTAATACCAATATTTTCTAACCATTTTATTATACTTTTATGAAAATGTTTAACTTTAATCGATAAAATATTCTAACCATATTATGAGATTAATACCTGAACATGAAGAAATAAACAAAAATCATCCCTTCTGGATCAGCATATTCGAAGAAGTAAAACTGAGGTATCCCTTTCACTATCATATGGATGCCTATGAATTAACACTAACCCTGGGCAGCAGCGGCATTCGTCTGGCCGGAGATTCTATCAATGCCTTTGAAAAAGAGGATCTTGTTCTGACGGCTCCGGGTATTCCCCATTGCTGGCTGAATAATTTCAATGACAATGAAGAGGACGGGGAAAAGATCATGGTGGTTGTCATACACTTTAACAAACATCTATTCAGCCGGGAACTGCTTGACCGGAAGGAACTTATACCCGTTAAGGAGTTGCTGGAAAATGCAGGAAGAGGGATTGCCTTTATTGATCCGGTTCGGTCAGCAATCAAAGAGAAGATCCTCTCGCTCAACATTGAACAGGATTTCAGCACTTATATTGATCTATATTCCATTTTTGACGTTTTAAGTGGCACACGGGATTATGAATTATTATCAAGCCCCGGCTATTCCTATACCGGGCGGAAAGATGAAAAAGATAAATTTGAAAAAGTCTTTGACTATATATTCCGGCACTTCAGGGAAGCAATCAGAATTAATGAAGTAGCTTGCCTGGCCAATATGAATGATTCGGCCTTCAGTCATTATTTTAAAAAAAGAACCAGTAAAAGTTATACTGATTTTCTAAATGAATTACGGTTAAATTATGCAGCCGGTCAATTAACACATACCCACCAAAAGGTTGCTGATATCTGTTTTGATTCCGGTTTTAATAATCTTTCTAACTTTAACCGGGTATTTAAGAAATGGAAAAACATCACACCCAATCAATGGCGTAAGAGGACACAGCCAATAATTAAATGATCAGTTTATAAAAATTATATAAACTACTGATTTTTAATTATTTATAATTGGATACCGGAACCTTTTTAAATATATTATCAATAGCGAAAACGACCCTTTTCCGCATCTTTTCAGTATTACTGCTTATCATACCGATGGCAGTGCCCTGCCAGAGGAGCATATTAGTATCGGCATTAACAAAATCGATAGTGACTGCACCCTCCTCATAAAAGCCTACCACCTTTTCCTCTCTTTCCCAGTGATAATTTCTTTGGCCCACATAATTCATATCATAGCGCGGATCCGTTTCCCGGCTTTGCAACTCACGCTCAATCACAATACCAACATTTAATAATAACTCGGGGTCATCTGAAAGGCGGTATCCATTTCCCTGCATATTTTTTTTGATCTCCTCGATCATAAGATCAAAAGTCGCTTCATTATAAGGGATGCTGTCATAGTGCTTATAGTCGACCGGGTACAGGTTATAGCTTTCGTAACACGAAAGGGAAACCTCCATTGGTTTGTCGGTAACGACCCTTACCGGCATGCATGCCATCTGCCAGGCCAGGAAAATGATAATGTTAATGATAAAAAACGCAGGCTTTTTCATTGTCTTATTTTAAAACCATGTTTACAGGCCGAAAATTAACCTTCTGTTATAATGCTTAGCCCGAAAAATGCCCTATAAAAGAGTGATCGGCAAGAGTGCTACCTATTTTTAACTGTCTCTTTTTCAATATTTTATGGCATGCGGTTTTCTCGTATCCAATTATAACGCATAAATAATCAAGGTTATTAACCTAAAACCAGTTATAAATTACGCAAAGAATACTTTTCAATCAATTGATTTTTTATTAAACTTCTTCTATTAATCAATAACAATACTCCTGCACCGCCTATGCTCAGATATTTGTCCTTTGCCCTGGTTGCTGTACTGACGATCACCGGCCTGATCATTTATCCGGCGTTATCAGAGATCCTGGCGGGTGTAGCGCTTATGTTACTGGCTGTTCTGAATCTTGAACAGGGTTTTAAGATCTTAACAGAGAGCACACTGAGTAAAATTCTAAAACGCTCTACGGATAGTTATTTCAAAAGTCTACTGGCAGGGATCGTCGCTACTGCCCTTATCAGTTCAAGCTCCCTGGTTTCCGTCCTTGTTCTCTCCTTTTTAAGTGCCGGACTGATCACGCTGAAATCTGGCATTGCCGTCATGTACGGATCTAACATCGGAACTACCTTTACTGCCTGGCTGATCGCGGTTTTCGGATTGAACTTCAAAATATCCGGTCTGGCCCTGCCAATGGTCATCCTGGGCGTATTTACTATTTTTCAGAAGAAAAGATCACTAAAAGGCTCCGGATATGCCATTCTCGGGCTGGGTTTTTTATTTTTAGGAATACATTATTTGAAAACAGGCTTCGAAGCCCTCACGATAGATGCCAGCATCCTGGGTATAGAGTCACCTGGTTTCTGGGGATTAATGCTACTTGTGGGGGCCGGTACCGTTCTTACCATAATTTTACAATCTTCAGCCGCCAGTCTGGCGATCATCCTCACGGCAATCGCCTCACAACAAATCTCCTATATCGAAGGGCTGGCCCTGGTGATAGGAATGAATATCGGCACTACCTTTACCGCCATCATTGGGTCCATCGCTTCCGGGTCGCAAGGGAAAAAAATGGCGCTGTCACACCTGCTCTTCAACCTGATCACCGCTGTCATCACCCTTGCCCTTATGCCCCAGTTTAAAGCCCTTATTGATATAATCTCAACACCATTAGGGATATCTTCCGGTGATTACGCTATAAAACTGGCCATGTTCCATACTGTTTTTAATTTTTTTGGTCTGTTGATCATGTCGCCCTGGATACAAGGGCTTACCGGCATCATGGATAAAATTATCAAGGAAGAAGAAGCGGATTATGTAAAGACCAAGTTCCTTACTAAAAGTATCCTTGACCATCCCCAAAGTACCATTCATGCCCTGTTAAAAGAAACCGAGCACTTGCTTGACCATACCTTTGAGATCATCGCCCATGGCCTGAATGTTCACCGGGAAGATCTGTTGAAGGTGGATAAGGTGAGCCTTCTTCTGCAAAGATCAAGGGATACTATTCCCATAAATATTGACGAGGAATATCTGATAAAAGTAAAACATATTTACAGCAAGATCATTAAATACGGATCGCTGGCGCAACAAAAATACCTGACAGCCAGGGAACAGGAAACCATTTCCAATATAAAATATGCCAACCGCCTGATCGTAGCGGTAATCAAAGATCTCCAGGAATTTCATAAGAACCTGAACACCTACCTGTCCTCCGACAATGAATACCTGAGAGACAACTATGAAAGGTTTAGAAAGCGGCTGGTTAAGATCATTAAGGAATTATTCATCAATGTAGTACAATATCCCTATCAAAACGATAGGAACAGGAGTACGGTACTCGGTCTTGATGATTCACAACTGGAAAAAATGAAGGAAAACATAGATCATCAGCTAAAAAAGATCAGTGAACTGGAAAATGACATCAATCAGATCACTTCCGAACTGATCACTGAAAGGCTTATCAAAAGCAAGATGGCCTCTTCTATTATCAATGACAGTGTTTATGTTACGCGCATCGGCACCAACTTATTGAAAGTCCTGGAGTTGTTATATGCTGAGATCAGTGATATCGACCTCGATGAAAATGAATTAAAGAATGAAACATAAGGCTTATTCCTCCATCCTGATAAAAGCTATCTGATAAGTCTGCCCATAGGTAGCCTGATAATAATTCCCGGTCAGCGCGTCGTTTACCTGATCATAACGAAGGTCATAATAGCTTCCCTTGTAATTGGTATCATCGAATTCCACGTAGACCCGGATCCCTTCCACGTCTTTCAGTTCGGCTAAAGCTATATTGATGGGGCTCGGATTGAAATAAGCTGCTACCAGCGTATTGTCATCGCCGATCGAACGGATCTCCAGTATATAGTTGCCATCAGGCCTCAGCCACCGGCCGGTGATTGTGTCTGCCGGAACCTCCGGGGCAGTAGAAACAGGTTGTTCTTCTCTTATCGCGGGTCTTTCCTGAGTGGAAGATTCATTTTCTTCCTCAGAATGAATAACGGGCGACTCAGCAACTTCCTCCTTTGTGTTGTCCTTACGGGTATTTGTAGAAGTATCACAGGACATCATTCCCGAAATACAAAGGATCAGGAAAAATCCTGATATGGCGGATATGATTTTCATGGAAATAAGGTATTCTGACAAAAACAACAGTGACTGGGCAAAGGTATAAGGATTATACAGAAATAAAAAAATATAACAGAGTCAATGCGCCTTGGCTTCGAACCGGATAACCTCCTCTTCCTGAATTACCGTTACCACCGAACAATGCGCCGGATAGGTAATCTCATAGTTCAGGTGGCTGATCATCTCCCTGGCAGCCACGAACAAGCCTTCACATTCCAGGCTCCCTTCCGGAGAATAGCGGGAAATTGTATATTCATTTAAGCCTCTCTCAGGTTCGATTACGAACCAGGAACCTGCTCCTTCGCCTGACAGCCATTTGGCATCGGATGGCAGATGGACCGGGCGTTCCGGAGCAGGTAAAATTTTCGGTAGTTTGATCATACGGTCATTGTCTGTATTATATCTCCGGTTAATACTGATTCATCCTCCCTTAATGCCTGTCCAAATGTCAGCATCTTCCCTCCCAGTGCCCTCAAATTCCACCGCGGTGAAGGGCTCATGGTGAGCGGAAACCGGAGCATCATCCGCTGGTAAAAGACCGGCTGTCCGCTCCTGATCACGCTGCTTACAAAACGGGAACAATTGGTGCCACCGGGAAGAAAGGGTCCGTAAGGTATAAACTCTCTGGCCTTTAACGTATCAATAAGGGTCAGGGAGTTTTTTAAATTTACCCGTGTTGAAGATGCGTAAATGGTTCCCGATCCGTGAGTGGATGGGTTTTGAAAGAGTTCTTTTAAGATATCTTTTATATTGACAATAACCTTCCTGCCCTTATCAATGGTTGCCCGGGTCCTTATCCGGAGGTCATGATCTGTTTCAGCACTCCTCACCCGGCCATGCCGGTAAGGGGCATGATAACGCCCGAAATCAAAATACAGGCAATTCCCGGTCTTATCATCAACAAGAACAACAGCCGCATGTCCTACCCGGTAATGGCCCTTACGGTTAATGCCAAGCAGGTACATGGGATAATCATACCATGCCCCGGCCTGCTTGCACCAGGTCTCAGGCCATGCCAGTGCAATGGCAAATCCATCATGCATAATCCTGCTCATATTGAAAATGTGTCAAATGTTCGGTTTGATCCTTTAGGTTGATGTATTTGAAACTACCAACATCATTTTCAGACCTGATCTGAGACAGGCTTACGGTCTGTAATCCCCCGGGCCGCTTCATTATGATATCAATAGAAGGATCCGGGTGATGACTGGTGGTATGAAACCTGCCGCTCTGCCGATCCGGCCATATGTTACAGGTTTCGACCCATCTGGCAAACCATTG
>CAZYDB010000098.1:0-4911 GCA_964645995.1 uncultured Roseivirgaceae bacterium | reverse complement strand
CTGTGCCTGTGGACCGTACAGGGTTGACGACGACCATATCTGCGGCTTGATGGCACTCAATCTGTTCAAATGCTTATCCTTTCCATCCCATATCAGTTCATGCAATCCGGGCCCGGCGCTTGAATCCAGCAGCAAAAGGGTAAAGGGCTCAATGTTCGTGAGGTCGGTATTCGCTGCAAAATCCTTTGCATTGGCAGCCTTAAAACTCTCAAGAAGGATCACTCCCCTGCTTTTACGGTAAGGCGCATTTCTTTCATGTCTGACATAGGCTCCGTTGAGCAGGCAAGCCACCCTGCCCTGGCGGTCTGAGGCTATCCAGGTGCCTCCTCCTGTACTATCCCTGGGATAAAGAAGTGACTTCCCATACCGGTCATAATACTTTGGAGGCATGGTGTCTCGCGTTACAAGTTCATCACGGCTGGACGTAAGGATAAAGCCGCTTTGTAAAGGCATGTAGGTTACTGTGCACATGAATTTTTAAATCTGACCGTGGCAGGTGCTACGCCAAAATTATCATCGATATAATATTCCACTTGCAGCTCTTTTAATCCTATTTTTATCAGGGCCTGATGATGGATACTATGTTCATAACAATAAGACAGTTCCCGGTATACGGAAGTTTCAATAGCCAGGGTGGTACTTCCCTCGGATGAAAAATTGCCGTTTAACACGACTTTCCTGTTATTCCCGGCCTTCCCCAGCCAATGGCTGATCTTTTCCATTTCCCGGACAGTGAAATCAATATTATTTTCAAGGGCGGGATCCCTTTCCCTTGCATCATAGTTGATTAAATTTTCCTCCATCCCCCCGGTAACAGCCTGGTAAAATTCCAGGATATGCCTGACGTGCTGACCGATGGATGCCCCGGATAATAATTTCAGAGGACGGGTGTACTGCTCCCGGCTTAATTTTTCGAGGAGGATTCTTAGCTCATTCAGATTGGCTATACAATAGTTTATCATTTTTTTATGGGTTTATAATTTCCAAAGTATCGTCTCCCGTTTCCGGATCTTCTCCATGCAATTCAACCCTGGAGATCTCAGGCACAAGGAAACTGCCTCCATCAATTTGTATGTATATCTTTTTTACGATCACCCGCTTATTATTGGATATTGTATTCACACAGTATTTGCCGCCTTCCTTACGGTTGATCCACAAGGTCCTTTTTTTGTAGGAGACAAAGTGAAAAGCAGCGTGCTTTTCGGATATTGATTCGAACTGTAACCCATAAGCAAGTTTTCTCTGGGTAAAACTTAAAGGTTCGGTTTTGCCTCCCCTGGTGTGCTTGATCCAGTATATTCTGACCGGATTCTCCGTATCGAGGTTGCCCCTGTTATCAAGATTAACTTCATAGAGGATCTCATTTGCATCTTTACTGCGGTTGATCTCGAAAAGGGGCTGGCTCAGAGACCTGTCCAGAGCGTTTTTCGTATCCAGCGGTCTTAATGAAGTCAGGGTGAACACCAGGGTCATGAGGGCTGCAGATAGGATTATCTTTTTCATTTTTCAAACAATCAGGTTATCAATAATATCAGCGGAAATTAACTGCCGGCAGCCGTATCATTATTTGCGGAAAGAAAAACGATGGCAATAGCCAGGAAGCCGGCAGCCGTCAAAACCGGGGGCACCATTTTAAATGCGATCCCTATATACATCATGGCAACGGCCAATCCAATCAATACAATACCTGCGATCTTTTTCATAATTTCAGCTTGTTTTTATTTTCTTAGTCGGTCGTGATCCGGTATCCTGACAAATGAAGATAAAAATTCCAACGACCCAAGGGAAAACTACAGGAGGATTACCTGTATGGCCGCGATGATAAGGCACCGGATACCGATTACCCGGTACATATCGTCAGAAAGTAAGGATGGCAGGTATAAAACCGCGGGGAGGATAGCGACTTATTTGATTCATCGATCTTCCCGTACATATGCATAACTAGTCCTAAAATATAATTCGTGCATTCGTGGCTTCATCCCGGTTGCAATTCCGGGACCTTCCCACTTCCTGCGACCTCCATTCCCACTTCCAGCGGGATCTCCAGCCTTCGGCCTCCGACTTCCACCTTCTATCCTCTATCCTCCATCCTCCATCCCCAGGCTATCATCCCTCCAAAAGCCTTCCGGAACACAGGCCTAGGCAAACTTTTGGATAGATCCGGTGTAGAGACCCCGGCATTGAAGCCGGGGAGGATAGCGACTTATTTGATTCATCGATCTTCCCGTACATATGCATAACTAGTCCTAAAATATAATTCGTGCATTCGTGGCTTCATCCCGGTTGCAATTCCCTAACCTTCCCAGCTCAAAAAACGGGACCTTCCCGGCCACAGTGCCGGGATCTTCTGAATGTTTTTATGAAAGCCTCCATCCCCATCCCCAGGCTATCATCTCTCCAAAAGTCTTCCGGAACACAGGCCTAGGCAAACTTTTAATAGATCCGGTGGCGACCCGAAGATCATCGCTGATCCGGGCGCCACCGGTTAATTTAGTTCCTGATACCTGGTGATCTATTGCTTTTGATATTCAGCCACTACCGTTACCTCAACCGTTTCGGCAATATTGGTCGATGGTTTACCCTTTTCAAAGGCAATACCATGATCGGCCAGCTTAACATTAAATTTGCTGTCAACCCTTAAGTTATTGCCCGAAACCTTGATGGTCCCCTTTTCTGAATAAGGTTTGGTAACGCCTTTGATTGTCAGATCGCCCCGGATCTCCGCGTTATAGGTGCCATCCTTTCCCCAATCGATAGCATCCAGATTTGTGATCTTTCCGGTTAATTTGGCCTTGGGGAATTTTTTGGTATCAAGAAATTTATCCTGATTGAAATGCTTCTGCATCATAGCCTTTTCAAACTCAAAGCTCTGCATAGGAACGGAAAAAACCACTTCCCCGGTAGCCACATCGATTGTGCTGACGGCCTTATAATTATTGGCTTCGATATCTTCTGCCGGTGTAGTGGAGAAGAATTTAAGATGCGTTTTGGAACTTACATATTTTACCACCGCCGGCTTAAAGGCCGTTAAAGAAAATATCACGGTTGTAATGATCATTAAAATTGCTGTCTTTTTCATTTTTGTTGAATTTAATTGATTATACATTGTTTTTTTGTAGGTATTTCTTTGATTACATCTTTTTGACCAAATCACATTTTTCCATTATCACATGTTCATACATTCCCAGGTCCTCATCATAGGATGCGCCGGCCCGGATCACCCCTTTCACAATAATGTTTTGTCCTGCCTGCAGTCCGTTCACCGAGGCATTGGTAGCCTGAGTGAAAGTACAACTCACTCCTGCTTTACCACTGGCTGATTTTAGGAGGACTACTTTCTGCTCGTTAAAATCTTCAGATATGGAGGCTACCATCCCTGCCACTTCCAGGATCTTGGATTCACCTTCCTGGTCAAGGTATTTCTCATTAGCAGTCGCCGGATCGGTTAAATATTCCGATACTAATTGCCCGGCATTTAAAATAAAGTCCGTATCGCTTGACTGTACGTTCCGGTGAGGCATATTGAACATGTAGTATATAATGCCACCGGCAACCAGTACACCTGTTCCAAACAGGATCAATCCAATTTTGATAATTTTATTCAGTTTCATTCTTCTATGATCTTTAGATACTTGCATTTTTAAATCATTAGTCTGAAGGGAATGGTATTCCTGACAAAAGAGAAACAAAAAAACAGGGGAAATTCCGTATACCCTTAGTATTGAGGCATTTATGAAAATATTAAATTCATTCACGAGACCCATAAGGGTCGTTATAAAACTCCTGAACGCTTTGATTGACCGATTCGGGATTTATTAATGTACTACCTGATATCTTATTGCAACAGGACCTTTGAATAACCGGCTGGCAGGCGTAACGTATTCTTAACCTGGTGAAGTATTTCATTGAAAATCAACTATATATATCGTAAAATTATGTCGTATAATGAAAGTTTATGAATAGGCTAAAGGCATATCACCACAAACAGATAAAGAACCCGTTCCTCTTTTAACATTCAAATCGATATTAAACGCCGTAAACATGAACTGTTTCAAATGCCCGACGGGCTGTCCTTTATCAGAAGATCTGGCAGGGATTTAGTGCCGCATTTTCTTCCGGAAGTTATCCGGTCATGTTGATGTGGCATATGTTTATACGTATGATTGTGAAAATTTTTATACGTATAAAGTAGGTTTTATACGTAAATATTATTTAATTTTTATACGTATAAAATCATCCGGTTTATCAGTTGCGGAGGGCTTATTGAAAACCGTTTTTTTGTTCAGTTCCTGTTGAAGCATGATAAAAACAGGTCAAAACATTTAAAAACGTTGTTTAAGGTCATTCTAAAAGGAATTTTGAGGGTATTTTTCCGCCAACCATACTCCTGTTTCCTTTTTTAACGTCAAAACCCATTATATAAGATTGGTCATGAAAATCTGTCTTTTTCCAGAAAAAAAATTTTTTTAAACTAAATTTTATTTTTTATTTTTTATTTTTTTTCATTCTACTCATCAGCATTCCGGCAAACTGCCCCGGTCCTCGCAAATGTAAAATATAGATAATTTCCCGTTAGCCGGCCACGGGTTCATTCGGACGATATTTCCGGTCCGCGGTCGGCGTTCTTCTTTCTTCCCAATAGTCTTTCCATCAATACGAAAAGCCAATAACGAGATTCACAAGGTCATCCTCCTGGGAGATGGCATAGCTTAGATTAATTACCGCCCTGTTAAACGGAACCACCCATATCCCGGCTCCGACGTTCATATGCCAGTTATCCGATGCTGCCGGCTCATACCAAACCCTGCCGATATCATAAAATCCATTCAATCCTACACTTCCGGGCAGGATGTAGGTTTTAAAATCAAACAGCTTAAATCGCAGGTCCTGGTTAACGACCAGTCCGGCATT
>CAZYDB010000097.1:0-14302 GCA_964645995.1 uncultured Roseivirgaceae bacterium | reverse complement strand
AGAGATGATAGCCTGAAACCGGGAAGTTTCGGCATTGAGGCTTTCATTAAAATATTCGGTAAAAGATCCCGGCATTGAAGCCGGGAAGGTCTCGTTTTTTGAGCTGGGAAGGTAATGGAATTGCAACCGGGATAAAGCCACGAATTCCGAATTATATTTTAGGACTGGTAATGCATATGTACGGGAAAATCGAAGAATCACATAAGACGCTATCCTCCCCGGCTTTATGCCGGGGTCTTTACGTCGGATCTCTCCAAAAGTTTACGTAGGCTTGTGTGCCGGAAGACTTTTGGAGAGATAATAGCTGATAAATTATCCCGATTATTCGCGAATCCATTGTTGACTAAGTGATTCGAAAATCATAAATTATTAATTGTCGGCAAGATACGGGAGGCCCGGTAGAATCGGGGAAGATTCGTCGAATTTTTTAGGTTAAAATATTGTCGGATTATAAATTGCAATTAAAATGATCTTGAGTTTTTTGAAAATCCTTATCAGGAACCTGATCAGGCATCCTTCCATGACAGCCATCAATTTGCTTGGATTTTCGGCAGGAATT
The DNA here is from genome assembly GCA_964645995.1 of uncultured Roseivirgaceae bacterium. Classification (GTDB taxonomy): domain Bacteria; phylum Bacteroidota; class Bacteroidia; order Cytophagales; family Cyclobacteriaceae; genus JAGTVG01. The sequence goes on along the minus strand of CAZYDB010000097.1, from coordinate 13,743 downwards.
GCAGTGGCGGTTATGATCTTTTCTTTTGTCAACAAGGAATTGCATTTCGAAACGTTTCATCAACGGGCAGACAGGATCTACCGTGCCAACCTTCATCTTCAGATCGAGGGCACTGATAAAGAAGTGTCGGTTAGTCCGAATATTCTCGGACCGGTCATGCTGGAGCGGATCCCGGGTATTGAAAAATATGTCAGAATGACCATGTCGCTTAATACTACCACCGTTTTACGAGTCGACGATGAATTCCACAAGATCCCCGAGGTATTCGTTTCTGACTCCATCGTGGCAGAGGTCTTTACCCTGGATATGCTAAAAGGAGACACTTCTCAATTGCTGACCAGGCCCGAAGATGCATTGCTTTCCGAAAAAACAGCGGTCCTGTTTTACGGGTCTACTGATGTGCTGGGCAGAACCTTTACCGGTTCCGGAGGGGATGAATATATTATAAGAGGAATATTCCGTGATTTTCCTGTGAACAGTCACCTCAGACCAAAGGTATTCCTGAGTGCCATTAACAGCCAGATAACCGGGGAGTTGCAATGGAATAACTCAAATTATTTCACTTACCTGCTGATTGATGAACAGGCAGAAATTGAACAGATTGAGCAGCAACTGGCAGGAATTGTTCAGGAAGAAGCACCGGAATGGATGAAACAGATGCAGGTGGCCTTTTCATTGATGCCGATCACGGATATCCATTTGTATTCAAAAGCAGATTTTGAGCCATCCCCGACAGGCGATATCCGGCAGATCTATGCATCAATCGTTATAGCCGTTTTCATCCTTGTTATTGCCAGCGTTAATTATATCAACCTTTCCACTTCACGATCCCTCGAAAGGGCCCGGGAGGTGGGACTTCGTAAAATGATGGGTGGCGTCAAGGGTCAGCTCGTATTCCAGTTTCTGCTGGAATCTTTTGTGATCACTTTCCTTTCAGTATTGCTGGCCTTTCTGATCATTTTACTGGTATTGCCCTATTTCAACGAGTTGATCGATATACCCTTGTCTGAAGGTGAAATCCTTAATGTACGGGTAGCGATGCTGATGCTTACCGGATGGGTGGTGCTGAGTTTGCTTGCCGGACTTTATCCGGCGTTTTTCATGACTGCCTACCGGCCGGTACAGGTTCTGAAAGGCAGCTTTAGTAAATCAAAGAAGGGGGCCGCAGCAAGAAAGAGCCTCGTGGTTTTTCAATTCATAATTTCGACGGTCCTCATCATTGGCACCTTCGTGGTCTACAGACAGATTGATTTCATGCAGAACCGGAATCTCGGTTTCGACAGGGAACATACGCTGGTATTGATGATGAGCCGGGTTCCGGAAGATGAGGTATTATCGGCTTTGAAAAATTCTTATCTCAGTCATAGCAATATCAGGGCGGTGTCTTTTACGTCGGCATATCCGACCAGGAATTCCGGGGGTCAATTGCTAGAAGCCGAGGGTTTGCCCGATGATGAACAGATGCTGGTCTGGGAATGGCGCGTTGAGGAAGATATCCTGGAGGCGTTTGGGTTCAAGCTGATCGCCGGGCGGGGTTTTACACGCAACAGCGACCGTGAAGACCAGAAGGATTTCATCGTGAATGAGACTACGGTAAAAATTCTTGGATGGAGTCCGGAAGAAGCCCTGGGCCGGACACTTGATATCAGTGGTGATAAAGGAATATGTATCGGTGTTGTAGAGGATTTTCATTTTACTTCTCTTAAAAATGAGGTAGAACCACTCGTGCTTAATGTCAAGAACAATTACCGCAATCATATCGTCATACGGTTGGGTGACAGCGACCTGCGCTCTACTATGTCCTATATTGAAGAGGAATGGAAAAAACAGTTACCTGAGGCCATTTTTGATTATCACTTCCTTGACGAAGCCTTCAATCAGGCTTACCGGAACGAAAGAAGGACCGGCAGGATGTTTACAGGGTTCTCCCTGCTGGCCATTATTATCGCCGGGCTGGGACTTTTCGGGCTCTCCACTTATGAAACCCAGGTCAGGACCAAGGAGATCGGGATCCGCAAGGCCCTGGGCTCCACCACATTCGGGATCTTCAAGTTGCTGATCGGTAATTATACAGTGCTTGTGCTTATTTCCTTTCTGGTCTCTGTGCCTCTTTCGTACCTGATCATGAGTCGCTGGCTTGACGGATTTGCTTATCATGTAAACATCGGACCCGGTCAGTATTTACTGGCAGCCATTATTACCTTTATGATCCTGTTGTTATCAGTCGGTTACCGGTCGGTGCTGGCGGCACACCAGAACCCGGTCAACTCGCTTCGCTATGAGTGAAAAGAAAGGGCTTAATAATTTGCATTAAAGGCGTTTGGTTATATTGCCCGCGATTCAGTGTCGCCTGACCTGCTTATTTTTTCACTTAATTTTGCCTGTCAGAGATAAAACCGTATTTTTGCTCAAATTTGATATTAAATGAGTGTATTGGTAAATAAAAATTCCAGAATCATCGTCCAGGGATTCACTGGGGGAGAAGGCACCTTTCATGCCGGTCAGATGATCGAATACGGGACTCATGTAGCAGGTGGTGTTACCCCTGGCAAGGGAGGACAGCAGCATCTCGACAGGCCTGTCTTCAATACGGTTGAGGAAGCCGTTAAACAGACTGGCGCAGATGTATCGGTTATCTTCGTGCCGCCGGCATTTGCTGCCGATGCCATACTGGAGGCTGCCCAGGCCGGTATTCAGGTTATCGTCACCATTACTGAAGGTATTCCAACACGGGATATGATAACCGTTAAGAATTACCTCAAAGGCAAAGACATCGTCCTGGTAGGTCCCAACTGCCCGGGAGTTATCACACCGGAGGAGGCTAAGGTTGGTATTATGCCTGGTTTCATCCACCGGAAGGGTACGATTGGTATCGTCTCCCGTTCCGGGACCCTGACTTATGAAGCGGTTGATCAGGTTACCAAGACAGGCATGGGTCAGTCCACCTGCATAGGAATAGGCGGTGATCCGATCATAGGCACTACCACCCGGGATGCGGTGAAGCTATTGATGGAGGATACTGATACAGAGGGGATCATCATGATCGGCGAAATTGGCGGAAGTATGGAAGCCGAGGCTGCTAAATACATCAGGGAACACGGCACCAAACCCGTCGTCGGCTTCATCGCCGGGCAGACGGCTCCTCCGGGGCGACGCATGGGGCATGCCGGGGCCATCATTGGAGGTGCCTCGGATACTGCCGAGGCCAAGATGAAGATCATGCGGGAATGTGGAATTCATGTGGTTGATTCACCGGCAAATATCGGTGAGTCCATGGTCAGGGCTTTGAAGGGATAGGCCGCAGATTGGCTGCCGCTCACAAGGCCTGAAGGAAATGCTTGCCTGATTCTGTAAAAAATAAGACTAGGCCGTGATTTGAGGGATCACGGCCTAGTCTTATTTTGCATAGGTGATGGAACGGGTTTCCCGGATTACCGTCACTTTTATCTGCCCCGGATATTGCATATCTTTTTCTATTTTCGTTGAAATATCGAATGACAGTTGACTTGCCTGTTCATCGGAAATGGATTCGGCATCGACCAGGACGCGTAATTCACGACCGGCTTGGATGGCATAACATTTGTTCACCCCTTCGAATCCCAGGGCTAGTTCTTCCAGTTCACGTAATCGTTTGAGGTAGGATTCCATCACCTCACGCCTGGCTCCCGGCCTGGCTCCCGAGATCGAATCTGCTATCTGGATAAGGGGAGAGATCAGGGAGTTCATTTCTATTTCATCATGGTGAGCGCCGATAGCGTTGCATACTTCAGGATTTTCTTTGTACTTGGTCGCCAGTTCCATACCTACAAGTGCATGCGGCTGATCAGGCTCATCGGGATACACTTTACCGATGTCGTGGAGGAGGCCTGCCCGCTTGGCCAGCTTGGGATTTAAACCCAGCTCTGAGGCCAGCGTGGCGCAAAGCTTGGCCACTTCTCTTGAGTGCTGCAGGAGGTTTTGTCCGTAGGAGGAGCGGAAACGCATGCGGCCAACCATTTTGATCAGCTCCGGATGAAGGCCGTGAATGCCCAGGTCGATAACGGTCCGTTCGCCTAACTCTACAATTTCATCGTTGATATTCTTCTGGGTTTTAGCAACCACTTCTTCGATTCGGGCGGGGTGTATCCGGCCATCGGCAACCAGGCGGTGCAGTGACAGGCGGGCGATCTCTCTCCTGACCGGATCAAAGCCGGAGATGATGATGGCCTCAGGGGTGTCGTCGACTATTATCTCAACACCCGTAATGGCTTCCAGGGCCCTGATATTCCGGCCTTCCCGGCCGATGACCTTACCCTTGATATCATCGCTTTCAATATTAAAGACCGACACGCAGTTTTCAATGGTGTGTTCGGTGGCCGTACGCTGAAGAGTTTTTATGATGAGATTCCTGGATTCCCTGTTGGCGGAGAGTTTAGCATCCTCCATAATATCCTTGATATAGGAGGATGCTTTGGTACGGGCCTCATCCTTGAGGGTCTCCATCATCTTATCCAGGGCTTCTTCCTTCGAAAGATTGGCGATCTTTTCTAAGGCGCTGACCTGCTCAAGCCGCACCTTTTCGAGGTCATTCCTCCTTTTCTTTACAATTTCCATCTGAGCGGTCAGGTTTTCTTTCATGCTGTCAAGCTCAGCCTCCTTCCGCTGAACCTGTTCCATCTGCTTGGAGAGGTGCTGCTCACGCTGCTTTAGCTTATTCTCATTGGTGATGATCAGGTTCTTCTTGCGGTTAGCCTCCTCTTCGAAATCACTTTTTAATTTGAGGAGCTTTTCCTTGGCCTCAAGGATCTTATCCTTTTTGATGGTTTCTGCATTGATCTCAGCTTCTTTGATGATCAGGCTGGCTTTTTCATCTGCTTCTCTTTCAATCTTTTTAAGACCGAACCGGAAAACCAGGTAACCGGCAAGCGCACCAATGCCGAGGCCGATGATCCCGGTAATAACAATAATCGTTGTATTTTCCATTTTTCCCTCTTTTATTTTTAAAAAGGGACGGAGGAAGGATAACGTCTGATTAAAAATGCAGTGATCAGGACTGGGTCACCGAAGAAAGCAGATTGTTCAAACTGTTTACTTTTTCAAGTATCGCTTCATCATTGATCACATCTATTTCTTCTTTCTGACTTTTATCCGCCAATATATCAAAAGCAACCATCGCCAGAAGATCTTGCTTGTCGTCGATCCCGAAATGTTTTGCGTAATGCTTCAGTTTGTCGTTGATGATTTTCCCGGCTTTTCTGATCCGTTCTTCATCATCAGGATCGATTTTCATTGGATATTCCCTGTCTGCAATTTTTATTTTTATAGACAGCTCTCGCATTTTTTTATTTTATTTATCCTTGCGTTAAATGCAAGATGCATTTATCTACTTCTTTTATATAAGTATTTATCTGATTTTTTAATTCAGATGTATCAACTTCTCCATCCCTCACGTTCCTCACAATTTTACTGATTTTATATTTATTTTGAAAGTCTGTTAGTTGTTCATCTTTCCTTTTAATAGTCTCTTTAAGTTCTTTATTATCAGCCTTTAAGGCGCCTATTTCCTGGTTTAAGGCTTTATGTTCATTAATTAATATTTTTACCTTTCTTTCGAGATTTGTAATGCTTAAGCTAAGTTTTTCCTTGTTCATTGTTACTTTCTGATTATAGCACCTAGTTCATTTTCAAAGTTACGAATAAGCTGATTCATGGTCTTGTCAATCACCTTATCAGTGAGTGTTTTTGTTTTATCCTGAAGAATAAAGCTCATGGCATAAGCTTTCTGGTTCTTGCCGATCTTATCCCCCTCATAATAATCAAATACATTGATTCTCCGGATCAGCTTATTATCCTTCGATCGTGTAATTTTCAGAATATCAATAAAAGTAACGGACTGATCAATTACAAGAGAAAGATCCCGCCGTACTTCCGGATATTTTGACACGGGCTCAATAATTACATCCGTTGAAGTAAGCCGGATAAAATAATCCCAATCAAAAATACTGAAAAGAACATCCTGTTTTAGTCCTGCTGTCGAGCATACATTACCGGCAAGCCACCCTAAACTGACCAGTTTTTTACCTTTTATTGAAAGATCGACACTCTCCCTGAAAATATCATTCCCGGCAAAATCCAGTTGATATTCATGGTTATTAAATTTATGTAATATTTTTTGAATTACCTCATAAAGATCATGAAATTCCACCTTCCTTGAGGGGCGCAACCAGTTCTCCTCTTCTGCATCGCCGGACATGAACAGGGCTAACTGATTAGATTCCAGGAAATTGCCCCCATCCTTTGCATAGGTTTTTCCAAGTTCAAAAAGCTTTAAATTTTTTTGTTTGTGACTAATATTATAGGCGATCACTTCAAGACCGGAAAAAATCAGGCTCTGCCTCATCACACCAAGTTCCTCGCTCAGTTTATTCACAATCTCAACATCATCGCCCTGCCGGGCAGCGCTTATTTTATCCGTATAGAAGGGTGTGGTGAGTGAGTTGGTGAGAATCTCAATAAAACCAATTGAAGCCAGCAGGTCAGAGATTTTTTCCTGTAACCGCGTAGTGTCTTTTACCGGAAAATCAGCCAGATACTTGCTTCCTATCTGTTCGGGGATTTCGATATTATCATAGCCGTAGATCCTCAGGATTTCTTCGATCACATCTGCTTCCCGCAGAACATCGATCCGGTAAGGAGGTACCAGGGCGGTGAATCCCTCTTCAGTTTCACCTGCCGCTTTGATGTCCAGGGCTTTCAGAATAGTGAGGACCTTTTCTCTGGGGATGGCCTTGCCGATCAGGCGGTCAATATGACGGAACTTTACGGGAACCTCAAAATCCCTGATCTTTTCCGGGTAAATATCGATCACATCCGAAGATATCGATCCTCCCGCCAGTTCCCTGATCAGCAGGGCCGCCCTTTTCAGTGCGGTTACAGTAATTTCCGGGTTGGTTCCCCGCTCAAAACGAAAAGAGGCGTCTGTTTTCAGTTCATGGTATTGTGCCGTTCTTCTGATATAATCCGGTGAGAAATAGGCGCTTTCCAGGAAAATATTTTTGGTTTTTTCCGTTATTCCTGACCGGATGCCACCAAACACACCTGCGATGCACATGCCTTCTTCCACATTACAGATCATCAGGTCATGGTCTTTTAGCTTCCGGTCAATCGCATCGAGGGTGGTAAAGGAAGAGCCCTCCTGCATCGTTTTAACGATCACTTTATTTCCTGCGATCTTATCCGCATCGAAAGCATGTAAGGGCTGCCCCATTTCATGGAGGATAAAATTGGTAATATCAACAACATTATTGATGGGAGCCAGGCCTATCGACCGCAGCCGGTTCTTTAACCAACGGGGCGATTCAGCGATGGTAATGCCCGCGATGGTCAGGCCTGAATACCGGGGGCAGGCTTCGGTGTTTTCCACGATCACCTCAATGGGCAGGTCATGGTTATCAGCTTTGAAGGTATTTGTTTCAGGAAGCCGGAGGGGTGTGCCGGTAACCGCATGGATATCCCTTGCCACGCCAATATGGGAGGCAGCGTCACCTCGGTTAGGGGTGAGGCCTATTTCAAAAACCTTATCATGAAAGGGTTTATAATAATTTTCCAGGAGAGTTCCGTTGGGCAGTTCAGTATCCAAAACGGCAATACCACTGTGGTCTTCACTGACCCCTATTTCATCCTCGGCACAGATCATGCCTTCAGAGACCTCGCCCCTGATCTTTGTTTTTTTAAGTTCAAGCGTTTCCCCGGAAATGTGATGCAGGGTAGTGCCCACCGGTGCAACAGCCACTTTTTGCCCGGTGGCCACATTGGGAGCGCCGCAGACAATCGAGAGGGGTTTTTCCGTTCCGGCATCTACCGTTGCGACACTCAGCCGGTCGGCATCGGGATGTTTTTCGCAGATAAGCACTTCGCCGATAAGCAAGCCCCGGAGATTTCCTTTTATTTCTTCGAAAGTATATATGCCTTCAACTTCGAGTCCGGTATTGGTCAGCAGCCGGCCCAGTGACTCTGCATCCGTTTCTATGTCAATATATTCCTTTAACCAGTCTAATGAAATTTTCATGATCAATACTTGGAAAAAAATTAACCGTAAAATTAATCAATCAATTGTTTTTAACCGCATAAGTAAGCACATAACCCGGAAATTCATTTAATTTTTTCCTTCCGCCGGCCGGACACACCTCCTCTGCACCTTACCATGGCTCATCGTGCTTGCCGAGGGCCTTTGGTGCAGGTTTTATTATTAATCCCGATTATTCATAAACCCTTCTCAAAATAAATCGCCCTGCCTATTTAAAATATTTATTATCAGATAGTTACGCAACGGGGGTTAACCCTGATAAACGCTCCGGTTTTATCGGGACGCTTAATCGGCCCTTCGGGCGTCTACCTGCCTTCTTAGGCCTGCCAAAGGCCGCCAGGCTGGGAAAATTTATGAATCTTTCGGGTTAAAGATCTTACCTGAAAAAATGCCGGGTAATGATCAACAGATGATATTTGAGCCTAATCATTTTTTGGAATACTTTTTCTCTCCAGCCCTCACCGCTACTGTTATCTTGTTTTCACGGGGAGGTAAGGGACAGGAATATATCCCGGTATAGGCACAATAAGGATTATAAGCCAGGTTGAAGTCGATGACAACGGTTTTTTCATGGTCATAGTCAATTTCCAGATACCTGCCGCCTCCATACGTTTCCCCGGCACTTGTTTCGTCATAAAAAGGAAGAAAGAGCCAGCTTTCATTCCAGTAGTCTTCCGACTTCAGAAGAATTACCTCCTGCGGGAGGTTATCCAGCATGAAAGAAGCCCTGGCATACGTATAATATTCCGCTTCACTGCCGTCACTCATCGGTAGTATCAGTTTTTCAGGATTTTCAACCGGAATAATGGCGGCCTCAACCCGGTAATCCGGATCTACGGCGTAATAATCAAGGCTGTCATACTCAGTATCCGGATCCCGGATAAAGGGAGAGCCGGGATCGTTTCGCATGAAAGCATCGATTTCGTTCCTGTGCTGCCGGATGCGATCAGCATAATCTTCATTTTCTGATCCTCCCGGCAAAAAAGTATAGGTGAGGATTAGAACAGTTGCGACGATCAGCAATGCTATTATATATTTCATTTTCTTTTCATCCGGTATATGGTATAACTATAATATTCCTTCATCGGCGAAACTGAAATAGTTTTCATCTCCAAAGATAATATGATCCAGCACAGGAATTTCCATCATCTCTCCTGAAGTCCGCAATTTTTTTGTCAACCGGATATCGGCCTCGCTGGGCTTGAGGTTGCCGGAGGGATGGTTATGGGCCAGGATGAGGGAACTTCCGAAATGATCAAGCACGTGTTTAAAAATGAGTTTGGGATCGGCTACTGTTCCCGATATGCCACCGGAGCTTATTCTGGTCTTGGCCATCACATCATTGGCCCTGTTGAGGATCACAATCCAGAATTCTTCATGAGGGAGGTCAAGCATATCAGGTTTCAGTAATTGATAAACATCTCCTGAACAGGTTATCCGCTGCCTGGCGGCTGTCTGGGCATCCTTCCTGCGCCGGCCCAGTTCAAGGGCGCTGATGATGGTAATGGCTTTGGCCCGGCCAATGCCTTTCTGTTTTTCCAGGTCGTTGATCGTCATCCTGGCCAGTTGGTTCAGGTCGAAATCGGCTTTCTTTAATAGCTGCCGCGACACTTCGACAGCACTCATCGACCGGGTTCCGGACCCTATCAGAATGGCCAGTAATTCGGCATCAGAAAGCGTGGATTTGCCCTTTAACAATAATTTTTCCCTTGGACGGTCTTCTTCCGCCCATAAGGGAATACACAGGTATTGATTGTCATCGATAGTCATAGCCGGTACATTTTGTGAATGTTGAAAACAGAAGGGAAGTAAATAAAAAACCCTGACTTCTGCAAGCCAGGGTTTCTTTTTATCTTTAGGGTAAAAGCCGTATCAACTCAGGCTGTTTACATATTTAGCCAGTTTGGATTTCTTGTTACCCGCTGTATTCTTATGAAGAATGTTCTTCTTGGCGAGCTTGTCAAGCATGCCGGATACTTTTTTGTATAGGTCCAATGCCTCTTTCTTATCCGTAGTTTCTCTTAATTTCTTGATATAAGTACGGGTGGTTTTTGCCTGGTACCGGTTCCTTTCTCTTTTGGCAGCACTTGACCTTACTCTTTTTAATGCAGATTTATGATTTGCCATATTCTATTTTATTCTATTGCCTTTTTTTAAAATTCAGGAGTGCAAAGGTAATGAGAAAAAATTGATATGCAAATAGCGGATATAAATTAATTGTCACAACGACCGCAGGAATTTCCTGAAAGACCGGGAGTCATATTTGGCCATTCCCTGCTTCCTGACAACGATTTCCCCATCCGGTGAAAGCACATAGGTGGTGGGGATTACCCTGCTGCTGTATACTTCGGGTATTGAAGAAGCAAATTGGTAGACCTTGAAATCAAAATTCTTTTTATCGACGAATTCAATGGCTTTCTGAAAGTCTTCATCCATTGAGACCATAATAAATGCGATATTCTTTTCTTTTTTCATTTCCCGGTGCAGGTCGTCGATATCGGGCATTTCAGCAACACAGGGGGGGCACCAGGTAGCCCAGAAATTCATAAAAACAACCTTTCCCTTCAGCGCTTCGCCGGTCAGGGATTGGCCTTCACTGTCGACCAGGGTAAACCGGTAATCGGCTTTTTTTGCGGATCCTTCCGTTGAAATGTCCGGTTTGATAATGCCCGTTTCCAGAATCAGGCCCTGAATAGTGCCTATCACCTGGGTATGCAGCCCGGTAATATAGAGGATGGCTCCAATAGTAATTATTATTCCCCACTCAATCAGGGATCTTTTGAGTTTTTTCTTTTTTTCCAATTCAATAAATTATTAAACTGACCATTGATTTTATATATTTGGCGCTCTTAATTTTGTACGAATATAATCAATTTCCGATGGGTGGAACGCATGTAGTTATTATATCAGCAGAGACCGGGCTGAGGGCCTGGCAGGTAGAAAATGTGATCGGGCTTTTGGACCAGGGGGATACCATTCCTTTCATCTCCCGGTACCGGAAGGAAAAGACAGGCAGTCTTGATGAGGTAGCCCTTGCCGCAATCCGTGACCGGATCATTCAGCTCAGGGAGTTGGATAAAAGACGTGATTATATACTTAAGACCATCGGCGAACAGGGCAAACTGACAAAGGAATTAGAGGCAAAGATCCGAAAGGCCGAAACCCTGGCTGTCCTCGAGGACCTTTACCTGCCCTATAAGCCAAAAAGGAGGACCAAGGCAACCATTGCCCGTGAGAAGGGTCTTGAACCGCTGGCCGGATTAATTTTCAAACAGCAGGAGTTCGATTTACAAACGGAAGCAGCTAAATACCTTGATGAAGAAAAAGAGGTTCGTACATTAGAAGACGCCCTGGAGGGTGCCCGGTTTATCATAGCAGAATGGGTTTCAGAGGATGCAGAAGTCCGGGAAGATCTCCGTTACTTGTTTTTCAGGGAGGCGGTTCTCGTGAGCCGTGTGATCAGGGGCAGGGAGGAAGAAGGGCAGAAATACAAGGATTATTTTGATTTTCAAGAGCCGGTAAGCCAGATCCCCTCTCACCGGATGCTTGCCTTGCGGCGGGGTGAAAAAGAGATGATCCTGGCACTTGATATTCAGCCTGCTGAAGAAAAGGCGGTTGATTCTATCGAAAACCGTATGATCACCGGCACCGGTGAAACAGCCGGACAGGTGAAGATAGCGGTCAGGGATGCTTATAAGCGCTTGCTCAAGCCTTCCCTGGAGACAGAAGTGCGGATGGGCACCAAACGGGCGGCGGATGAGGAAGCGATCAGGGTTTTTGCTGATAATCTGAGGCAGCTACTCCTGGCACCGCCTATGGGCCAGAAGCGGGTGCTGGCCCTCGATCCGGGTTTCCGCACCGGTTGCAAGGTGGTCTGCCTGGATGCCCAGGGCCGGCTGATGCATCATACGGCGATTTATCCCAACGAACCCCAAAAACAGGTTATCGAATCAGCAAAAATTATTCACAAGCTTGTTGCCGAATATACAATCGAAGCCATCGCTATTGGTAACGGAACCGCCAGTCGTGAAACGGAATCATTTATTCGTTCCATTGGTTTGGACCCTGCTATCCCCCTGGTTATGGTCAATGAAAGCGGAGCTTCCATCTACTCGGCTTCCGAAGTGGCAAGGGCCGAATTTCCCGATCAGGATGTTACCATCAGGGGGGCGGTATCTATAGGCAGACGGCTGACGGACCCCCTCTCCGAACTGGTCAAGATCGATGCCAAATCCATAGGTGTAGGTCAGTATCAGCACGATGTTGACCAGTCAGCCCTCAAACAATCCCTGGATGATGTGGTGGTCAGTTGTGTTAACTCCGTTGGTGTGGAGTTGAATACGGCCAGCCGCGAATTATTATCCTATGTCTCAGGCTTGGGCCCTCAGCTTGCGTCGAATATTGTCAAATACAGGGATGAACACGGCCCTTTCCGTTCCAGGGAAGTGGTGAAAAAAGTGGCCAGGATGGGAGAGAAGGTATATGAGCTGAGTGCAGGCTTCCTGCGGATCCGCAATGCCGGTAACCCGCTGGATGGTTCCGCCGTACATCCCGAACGGTATGCCCTCGTGGATCGCATGGCAAAAGAGGCCGGCACAACCGTAAAGGAGTTGATCGGTTCAAAGGAATTAAGGAATAAAATAGATATCAACCGGTATGTTTCCGATGAAGCCGGACTGCCCACCTTACAGGATATCATGAAGGAACTCAACCAGCCGGGAAGAGACCCCAGGGAAACCTTCGAGGAATTCAGGTTCAGCGACGAAGTGCAGGAGATCGGCGACCTGAAACCCGGAATGATCCTGCCCGGTATCGTGACTAACATCACTCGTTTTGGGGCTTTTGTGGATGTCGGCGTACACCAGGATGGCCTCGTGCATATCAGTCAGTTGTCGGATCAGTATGTGTCGGATCCCATGCAGGTTGTGAAAATACACCAGCAGGTAAGGGTGAAAATCATGGATGTCGACGTGGACAGGAAAAGGATATCTCTTTCAATGAAATCAGAAAAACCTGTCACCAGGAAAAAACAGACGGAAAAAACAAGCCGGCAGGAGCAGAAACCGGGAGGGGATCTGCAGGATAAATTGTCTGCCTTAAAGGGAAAATTCAGGTGAGCTCAGGGGATGAAGGATTTGCGGATTATATTGTTTACAATGAATTAACACGGAAAACCTGTAAATTATTTCTGCGGAAGACGGGAGTTCGTCTAAAAACCACCCGGTTGCCTGATTATTCATTAAATATAAGGCCAAATTCTACTGGATGGGAAAAACTTCCGTAAAATCCGGTTTTTGTAATTTGACAGTACCGGATGACGGAATTCCCTGAAATCCTTTCATATTGGTGGATAAATGCCAAAAAACACCTGCAAAGCATCCTGAGGTACTCCCTCAGGCATTTATGGTCTATCAGATTAAATATCCTTTTTAGATTATAAGTAGTGAAGATCAGGCCATTATCTGCCGAAGACCTTTCAATCCCTCTTTTGGTCATTATGTAACCATAACCCCACTGCCTTTTGATGGCACCAAAGGGATGTTCTACGATGGCCTGCCTTCGTTTGTATTTCGCCTTATCCCGCTCAACCCTTTCATGGTTTTGTTCCACTAGCCGGGTATACTCACTGCGCTGTACGATTTTACCGTTCCGTGACCGGGTACAGGAAATTCTTGCAT
>CAZYDB010000096.1:0-14314 GCA_964645995.1 uncultured Roseivirgaceae bacterium | reverse complement strand
TTTATACCGCTTCATCAACTCAGCATAGGCTGACTGATCCTTATGCCTGGTAGCCCGGTCAATAAGCTTAAAATCCTCCAGCGCTTTCGAAGAAAATTCCTTATCTAACTCCATTTGATTTTTTTAGATGAAAAAGCAGCAAGGCTGAATACCGCCAGATAGGAAATATACACAAAATCCATGAGCCATACCCATCCTAATTCATATTTTACCCTAAATTTTTTTGATATGTAACGGAACGACCACAATGATAATCCCAATGTTAAAAAAATAATAATAAGTGTCCAATAAACTTGATATTGACAGGATAACGACAATATGCCTAACACCCAGAACCCGAGCTTGCTCAGGCTGAAAAGTAACAAAAGAACCTGGTGCTTTTTTCTGTATTTTTTGCCGGCTGCAAGATGGCGCATTTTCTGAATAAAATAATCGCGAAACCTTTTCTTGGGTGCTGAGAGCACAAGAACATCGGGATGAATAGCTACACCGGTATTATTTTTATGCGCGTGGCGGTTAACAAAAAGATCGTCATCGCCGCCAACAACCTTTAATATCCCGTTAAAACCGTTCTTTGAAAAGAAAAATGACCGGCGATAGGAAAGATTCCTGCCCACACCCATATAAGGGTTGCCGGACAAGGCAAAAGCAAGATATAAGAGGCCGGTCTGCAGCGTTTCATGCCTGATGAACAAATTCAGAAACCCTTTACACTTTTTGTAATAAGAAAATCCGAGGACGATATCAGTATGATCATCGAACTGGTTGACCATGCCCTTTATCCAGTTCGTTGATACTGGCTCACAATCCGCATCGGTCAGTAGTACAAGATCATTCCTGGCGGCTTTTATGCCAAGCGTGAGGGCGTATTTTTTCTCATTCACATGGTTGGGCGTCCAGTCGACCCTCACACACCGCAATATGGATAATTGCTTTTCTTTTTCCTTGAGATAGTCATAAGTTCCATCTCCGGAGCGGTCATCCACCACCACAATCTCATAGTTCCGATAGGCCTGTACGGCTAGTTTTTCTATGAGTCCTTTCAGAGATATGAGTGCATTATGAGAACAGACGATCACCGATACAGGCTTGTCCTCAATATCGAGGATATGTTCTTTTGCCTTATACTTTGCCAGTTGAAAAAGGAAAAACAATTGAAAGAAGCCCTGGATGATAGCACTTAATAAAAAAGCTAGAAAAACAAACGTCATCATTGTTTCTGTTGTGCGACAGGGATCTGATTACGCGGCCAAAGATAATCCTATAATTTAAGATTTAGTGCCCCGGATCATTTATTTTTGTGCCATTCAATTACTGGAATATGCATTTTGAAATAAAGGGAAAGGATCCGAAGTCAGGTGCCCGCAGTGGGATTATCACAACAGGCAGGGGAGAGATTCATACACCCATTTTTATGCCCGTTGGCACAGCAGGAACAGTTAAGGCTGTCAACCAGCGGGAACTGATAGCGGACATCCATTCTGAGATCATTCTGGGAAATACCTATCATTTATTTCTGAGGCCTGGCCTGGATATCATTGAAGCAGCCGGTGGGATCCATCGATTTATAAACTGGAACAAGCCGGTGCTGACTGACAGTGGAGGATACCAGGTGTATTCTCTGGCTGAAAGAAGAAAAATTAATGAGTCAGGTGTCCAATTCAGCTCTCACCTTGACGGGTCCAGGCATCATTTTACACCCGAACTTGTTATCGATATCCAGCGAACAATAGGCTCCGATATAATTATGGCCTTCGACGAGTGCACACCATACCCCTGTGATTACGGGTACGCCAAAGCATCGATGGAGCTGACCCACCGGTGGCTCAAAAGATGCTGTGATCATTTCGATAATACCATCGAAAAATACGGCCAGCCCCAAACACTTTTTCCTATCGTACAGGGTAGTGTCTACCATGATTTAAGAAAAGCGTCCGCCGAAAAGATAGCCACATTTGAAAGGGCAGGCAATGCAATCGGAGGACTATCGGTGGGCGAACCGGCCGAGATCATGTATGAAATGACGGCTCATGTATGTGGGATCCTGCCTGAAGATAAACCCAGGTATCTGATGGGCGTGGGTACACCGGAAAATATCCTGGAAAGCATTGCCCTGGGCATCGATATGTTCGACTGTGTTATGCCTACCCGGAATGCACGCAATGGGATGCTTTTTACCACTTCCGGCATCATCAACATCAGAAATGAAAAGTGGAAAAATGACTTCACCCCTCTCGACGAAGCCCTTGGGGGATATGTCAGCCGGCATTATTCGAAAGCCTATTTGAGACACCTGATCCTTGGTAAAGAGATATTAGGCGCCCAAATTGCCAGTTTACAGAATCTTTCCTTATATCTTTGGTTGGTGAAAGAAGCGAGAAAACAGATAATAAAGGGTACGTTCACAGCGTGGAAAAATAAAATGATACCCGTATTATCAAACCGATGCTGAGAGATGAAATTCAGGATTGTTGACAAATTCATCGTAAAAAAATTCCTGAGTGCTTATGTTTTTGTTGTAGGCATACTGCTACTGGTAATTGGCGTTATCCAGATCACTGAGAAAAACGATAAAATCATTGAAAACAATCTCTCCTTCAGTGATATGTTCTGGTATATGCTTGACTTTTTCCCTTACATAGGCAATATGATCACGCCAATAACCACCTTTATTGCTGTGGTATTTATCACGGCTAAAATGGCCGGCCATTCAGAGATAATTGCCTTGTTGAGCAGTGGGGTAAGCTTTCGCCGGCTGATGCGCGCCTACCTTTACGGTGCTTTGATCATTGCCATCATCAATTTTGTTTTTACCGGCTGGATCATACCAAACTCCAACAAGGACAGGATCGCTTTTGAAATACAATATTTTGAAAAGCCTTATCATTTCTCTGACCGCGACATCCATATTAAAATAGCCCCTGATTCCTATTTCTACCTTGAACAATATAATAACCAATCACAGGTTGGTTATAAATTCACACTTGAAACTATCCGCGACCACCAGCTTCACGCCAAGCTGTCAGCCCAACGTATTGAGTGGAATCCGGACTCCCAATACTGGGAACTACGACGATGGGAACTCAGAAGGATCAATGGTATGAAGGAGGAATTCCGACGGGGTGAGGATCTCGATACAATACTTAATATTACCCCTAAGGACTTTGACAATGACTGGCGTTTATTTGAAACGCTGACCATCAATGAGTTAAGCGAGCATATAAATTTATTGAAATCCCGTGGTGCTGATAATGTCGTTATCTATGAAGTAGAAAAATACATGCGATACACCTCCCCCTTCACGGTGATTCTCCTCACTTTTATCGGCCTTTTCGTGTCAGCCCGTAAAGCAAGGGGAGGCACTGGTTTTCAGATAGCGCTTGGTTTTTTGATCTCTTTTATATACATATTGTTTTTCTGGTTCTCCAAGACCCTGGCAGAAGCAGGAGGAATGCATCCGGCATTGGCCATATGGGTGCCTAATATTCTCTTCAGTGCGATTGGATTTTTAATCTATAAAACGATTCCCAGATGACGACAAACTACAAGGATTATTTCCTGCTGCATCTGATAATTGTGTTATGGGGGTTTACAGCAATCCTTGGATTACTTATTGAAATACCTCCTGTCGAACTTGTTTTATATCGAACGATGCTGGCTTCAATGGGGCTGGTGATCATCATCATGCTTAGAAAGATCAGAATGTTCATCAATGTCAATCACACCATTAAATTGCTTGGTACCGGATTCCTGATCTCAGCTCACTGGATCCTTTTCTTTGCGTCAGCGAGGGTCTCAACCGCTTCTGTTTGTCTTGCCGGAATGGCAACAACATCTTTCTGGACAAGTATTATAGAACCACTCGCCAAAGGAAAACGGATACAGTTGCTGGAAGTGTTTTTTGGGCTGCTGGTCATCGCGGGGCTATACCTTATTTTTCATTTTGAGTTTAATCATGCGCTGGGGCTGTTGCTGGCACTGGGCTCTGCGCTTCTGGCTGCTCTCTTTACCGTGATCAACTCACACCTGACCCATGTGGACAACCAATATGTTATCTCCTTCTATGAAATGCTTGGCGCCTGCATTGCTACGGCCTTTTTCCTGCCGGTTTATGGATATACATTTGCAGAGCATGGGATATTGGTACTGACTCCCACCCCATCAGATTGGATGTACCTGGCGATACTTGCCTTTGTTTGTACCGTTTATCCTTTTGCAATATCCATTGAACTAATGAAAAGGATCTCGGCCTTTATCGTTAACCTCAGTGTAAACATGGAACCTGTTTACGGGATAATCCTCGCCTTTATTATCTTCGGAGATAAAGAAAAAATGAATGCGGGATTTTATCTGGGTACTTTGACAATACTTTTATCCGTTATTTTATACCCTTTGATCAGAAAAATATTGAACCGCAGGAAAAGACCTTTTCAGTGGATACGACTATAACTGACCGGTCCACTGAAAATAATTGGAAGGAATAGACGATGCCCTTTCCGGCTCTTTTTCAAAGATCCCGTAGATAGCCGCTCCCGAGCCGGTCATTGAAGCAAACAATGCCCCTTCCACATAAAGCGCCTCTTTAATTTCTTTCAATTCAGGATGACTCCTGAAAACGCTGGCTTCAAAATCATTTTTAAGTAACTCTTTCCATTCCCTTACCGGATGTTCTTCAATGATCTTCCGGACCGGAATTTCCGGATAAAAGGGGATAACACCGCTATAGGCTTCTTTGGTAGAAACCGAAGTATCCGGTTTTACCAAATACAAATAATGCCCTTCCAGTTTGGGTGTAATACCCTCAAGGATCTCCCCTCTTCCTTCAGCGATCATCGGCCTGTTATAAATAAAAAACGGACAATCACTGCCCAATTGTAAGGCATAATCTGCTAAAAGAGAATCATCAAGGAAAAGCTCAAAAAGAGTATTAAGAAGGGCTAGCATTTGAGCGGCATCGGAAGAGCCTCCTCCCAGGCCTGCTCCAACAGGTATTGTCTTGTGTAAATGAATTGATACCGGAGGGATAGGAATATCTTTATTAATGATCTCATAAGCCTTGATAACAAGATTGTTTTTATGATCACCTGGAAAATTGATACCAGTTTGGGAGAAGGTTAACTTATCAGATTCTAGTACTTCCAGCACGTCTGACAGGGACACAGGATAAAAACATGAAGAAACATTATGGTAGCCGTCATTACGTTTCTCGATGATATCCAAACCAAGATTGATTTTGGCATTGGCAAAAGCAATCATAAGTCCTTCTCCTTATTTTTCCCTGAGATAATCTACCATGTCCTGTGTGATCCCGGAAGTAGAAAAACCTCCGTCATGCATCAGGTTCTGCATGGTAACCATCCGGGTAAGATCAGAGAACAGGGTTATGCAATAATTAGCACAATCTTCTGCCGGGGCGTTACCCAGCGGGGACATTTTATCAGCGAAATCCCAGAAGACATCAAACCCGGAGATCCCGATACCTGCTGTTGTTACAGTCGGCGATTGGGATATTGTGTTTACCCTTACCTTCTTTTTCCCGGCAAAACGGTAACCATAACTGCGTGCAATCGATTCGAGTAATGCTTTGGCCTGGGCCATGTCCGAATAGTCCGGAAAGGTACGTTGTGCGGCAATATATGACAAAGCCAATATTGAGCCCCACTCATTCATAATATCCATTTTTTCGGCTGCCTGCATAACCTTATGAAATGAAAGCCCGGATACATCCAGTGTTTTCTGGAACCACTCATAATTAAGATCACCATAGGACCGGCCTTTTCTTACATTGGGACTCATCCCAATACTATGAAGAATGAAGTCCACACCGCTGCCGAAATGGTCACGGGCCGCAATGTACAGGTTCTCAATGTCCTCCATTGAGGTAGCATCAGCACCGATAACAGGTGCATCGCCGATCTTCCTTGATAATTCATGAATGCCTCCCATCCTGATGGCCATAGGAGAATTGGTAAGGATGAGCGCTGCGCCTTCTTCGTGCGCCCTGATTGCCGTTATCCAGGCAATCGACTTTTCGTCCAGCGCACCAAAGATGATTCCCTTTTTTCCCTTAAGAAGGTTATAGGCCATTTTTTAAATCAGGTTAGTTAAAATCAGAGTGCAAAAGTATAAAGATATTCGGGTTAAATAAACATTTTTCAAAACTATTCCATTACTACAAGTAGAAGGTACCTTGAAGAAAGGTAACCACCCGGCCGGCAATAATTACACGGCCTTCCAGGTTTTCACAATATAAAACCCCTCCCCGTTTTGATGCCTGAAAAGCCGTTAATTCCTTTTTTTGAAGTCTTTCAGCCCAGTAAGGGATCAGTGTACTATGTGCTGATCCGGTTACCGGATCTTCATCGATACCCACCGTCGGCGCGAAAAACCGGGAAATAAAATCATATTCCTTTCCCGGAGCGGTTATTATCACACCCGTAGGGTCGAGGAGGCCAACCTGTTTGAAATCAGGCTTTATTGACATGATCATGTCCGCATTCCTGTAAACCAGTTGCAGATAATTCCCTTTATACACTGATTCAGGCGCTTCCCCCATGGCTGAAGAATAACTATCAGCAGCCGGGAGAGGCACCGGTTTATAAGAAGGGAAATTCATCTTTAATAGTTCCCGATCATCCCTGCTTACCAAAAGCCTGCCACTTTTTGAATTAAATTCTACGCTGTCATCTGAGTAATCCAGGTGGTTAATGATCACATGAGCAGAAGCAAGTGTGGCATGTCCGCAAAGATCCACTTCGCGCTTGGGCGTAAACCACCGGATAGAGAATAAAGGACCCTCCTGGACAAAGAAAGCCGTTTCCGAAAGATTATTCTCCATGGCAATGGCCTGCATGATATCGTCAGCAAGCCATCTGCCAAGAGGGCAGACAGCCGCCGGATTGCCTTTAAAAAGCTGGTCATGAAAGGCATCTACCTGAAATATTGGGATTTTCATAGATATATTCCATTATTGTGAACAATATTATTGATTTGGAACAACATTGCTCTATGAAAGCTTGTTAATTTTAAAAAAATTGATGAATGATATAAAAACAGGCGTATTGATTGTTAACCTGGGCACACCCGACAGCCCTGCTGTTCCTGATGTCAGAAAATACCTCCGTGAATTTTTGATGGATGAAAGGGTCATTGATATCCCGCTAGCCTCACGCTGGCCGCTGGTAAACCTGATCATCGCTCCCTTCAGGGCCCCTAAATCAGCTAAAATATACAGGGAGTTGTGGACGGAAAACGGTTCTCCCCTGCTCTATTACGGACGTAAAAATGAAAAGGAGCTCCAAATATTATTGGGGGATGAATATGTCGTTAAACTGGGAATGAGATATCAGGAACCAAATATTAAAAAGGCATTGGATGAACTTTATAAATATCCGTTAAAGTCGCTCATCGTTATTCCCTTGTTTCCTCAATATGCCTCCGCCACTACCGGTTCCGTTCATCAAAAAGTGATGGAAATTGTATCTCAATGGATCATCATTCCGGAGATAAAATTTATCGACCGTTATTTTGATCATCCCCTTTTTATCAAAGCCTTTGCCGAAAAGGCAGCTGCAACCCTGAGGGACAAGGATTATGACCACTTTCTTTTTTCTTATCATGGATTACCGGAAAGACAAATCTACAAAGGATCCTTCCGGAATTATTGCCAACTTGGTGATTGCTGCAATACATGGGGAGCCAAAAACCTGAATTGCTACCGGGCACAATGTTTCGAAACCTCCCGGTTACTTGCCAGGGAACTACAGATCCCGGAAGAAAAATACAGTGTTGTTTTCCAGTCAAGGCTTGGAAAAGATCCCTGGATACAACCCTATGCTGAAAATGTGATCAAATCACTGCCGGGAATCGATAAAAAACGGGTGGCCGTAATGGTGCCCTCTTTTGTGGCAGATTGCCTGGAAACCATCATTGAAGTAGGCGATGAATTCAAAGAGTTTTTCATTGAAGCGGGTGGAGAAGAATGGATATTCATAGAAAGCCTGAATGATTCCGATACCTGGATGAAACTACTCGTTGATCTGGCTGAAAATTAATTAAGTATTTCATTCATGGCTGCCAGGGTATAATCAATTTCATCCATTGTGTTAAATTTACTGAATGAAAATCTGATGTTGATGGTCTTCTTTTCTTCCTTACGTATTTCATTGATCACATGAGACCCTTTCAGGGCACCACTCCCGCATGCTGAACCGCCGGAAGCAGCAATACCCTTGAGATCGAGCTGAAAAAGCGTCATGTCATTCCTTTCATCGAAAGGCAGACTTAAATTCACCAGTGAATATAAACTTCCA
The DNA here is from genome assembly GCA_964645995.1 of uncultured Roseivirgaceae bacterium. Lineage (GTDB taxonomy): Bacteria > Bacteroidota > Bacteroidia > Cytophagales > Cyclobacteriaceae > JAGTVG01. Next base: position 6,002 of record CAZYDB010000096.1, on the reverse strand, counting down.
GTAATGTCTCCACTCATACCATTAAAAGCAATGGGGGCATTCACCGCTTTCAGACCACTGATCATTCTTTTCTTTAAGGAAGTTATATGTTCTCTATTCTTATCCATTTGATTGAGGGCGGTCTCTAATGCTTTTGCCAAACCAACAATTCCTGCAACATTTTCGGTACCGGGTCGCATATCCCGCTCCTGACCGCCTCCATAAAGTAGTGGGGTTGCCTTTATCCCGGAACGCAGATACAGAAAACCGACTCCCTTAGGCCCGTGAAATTTATGTGCAGAGCCCAGGATCGCATCCACCGGAATGGATTTGAGATCCAAAAGATACCTTCCTATGGTCGGAACTGTATCTGAATGAAAAAAACAATCAAATTCCCGGCATAACTGACCCGTCACATGCATATCAATCAGGTTGCCAATCTCATTGTTGGCATGCATAAGAGATACGAGGCTGTGGGGATATTGTCTTAAAAGTTCAGCCAATTGATCCCTATCAAAACAACCACTCTCATCAAGATCAAGAAAATGAATATCAACAAGGCCCTGACGCTTTAAATCTCCGATGGTGTGCAAAACGGCATGATGCTCAATACGGGTAGAAATAATATGACGGATCCCATGAGAGCCCACGAGGCCTCTTATGGCCATATTGTCGGATTCGGTTCCCCCTGAGGTAAAATATATTTCGGAAGGGGATGCGTTTATCAATCCGGCCACTTTTTTTCTGGCTGCCTCAATGGCAGACCGGGCCGCTCTTCCTTGGGCATGAGTGGAAGAGGGGTTTCCATAAAAATCCGTCAGGTAGGGCCGCATGGTTTCAAAGACCTCCGGATCAAGTGGTGTTGTGGCTGAATTATCCAGATAAATACCCATTAAATACTGTTTGCAGTAATGATCTCTTTTATATCTGAAATTAACTTATTGGCAAGCATATCGGATTTGGACTGCATGTCCGACTCGGCAATGATCCTTATGATCGGCTCAGTGTTCGACTTTCTCAGATGAACCCATTCATGCTCAAATTCGATCTTTATTCCGTCAATTTCATTAACAGGATTATTGACATATTTATTACGGATCTCCTGAAACACCTCATCAACATTAAGATCAGGGGTGAGTTCAATTTTATTCTTGGAAATAAAGTACGAAGGGTAGGTTGATCTCAAATAACTTACTGATTTCCCGAATTTAGCCAGGTGGCTAAGAAATAAAGCGATAACCACCATAGCATCCCGGCCATAATGCAGGTCAGGGTAGATCACGCCGCCATTACCCTCTCCACCGATCACTGCCCTGGTCTCCTTCATCACCTTCACAACGTTGACTTCGCCAACAGCAGCAGGATAATAATCACTTCCATGTTTATTTGCAACATCCTTTAATGCCTTTGTCGAAGATAAATTCGAGACCGTACTCCCGGATTTATTGCTTAAAACATAATCGGCAACAGCCACAAGGGTATATTCTTCACCAAAAGGAGTTCCATCCTCAGTGATGATTGCAAGCCTGTCAACATCCGGGTCAACCACAAGTCCCAGGTCGAAATTGCCATTTTCTATTTCAGAGCATATCACGTTCAGGTTTTCAGGTACCGGCTCCGGATTATGCGGGAACTGGCCATCTGGCTCAATATTAAAGGATGTAACCTTTTCAACACCAAGGGCTTTTAATAACAAAGGAACTGCTATACCTCCCGTGGAATTTACGCAGTCAATGGCAATCCGGAAATCACTTTCCGCAATGCCCTTCCTGTCAACCAGGGGGATATCCAATATCTTTTTAATATGTTTTTCAATATACGTATTATCCCTCTTTAGCGATCCGATCTTAACCTGCGGCTCAAATTTAAAGTCCTGTTTTTCAGCAAGCTCAAGAATCATGCGGCCCTCAGAACCTGATAAAAACTCACCCTGATGATCAAGTAATTTCAGGGCGTTCCAGTTTTGCGGATTGTGGCTGGCAGTTATTATGATGCCGCCATCCGCCTTTTCGTCAACTACAGCGATCTCAACCGTCGGTGTTGTGGAAAGCCCCAGGTCAACCACGTCAATACTTTGAGCGCGCAGGGTATGTATAATTATATCCGATATCCAGGTGCCGGACGGACGGGCATCACGCCCAATCACTACTTTTGGCCGCTTGTTTTTTTGTTTTACCCAGGCACCATAGGCACCTGCAAAGGAGACCACATCAACGGGGGTCAATCCTTCGCCCGGATACCCACCAATGGTTCCGCGGATACCTGAAATGGATTTGATTAAAGCCACAATTGGATGTAGTTAAGTATAAAAATATTAACGGAATGTTTATTTGAATTTCGATAACACCCTGGTTACCTGAGAAGTAGGATTCTGGCAGTCCTCCCCAGGCTCCACCTTCCTGCCGCACATCCCACAAGAATCTCCTTCCTGATGCAGGAAAGGACTCTGAGAGGCACAGGTACCCCGGAATTTACCGCCCTTCAAAAAGATGAGCCTGACAGACATTAATAAGAAAAAAACTCCCAATAACAGAATACCTAGCAAAACAGTTGTCATCTTATTACCTTATTTTTGTTGCAAAGTTAACAGTTATCATGATTAACGAACAACATCTTTTAAATGTTTTCCAATTTTTGCTGCTCCAAATATCGTAAAAAGACAATATGCCCCGGATAAAAAAAAATCCCGACCCCCTCAGAGAAAAAAAACTGCAGGCCTTTGACCGCTTGCTGACCATTATGGATGAACTTAGGGAAAATTGTCCCTGGGATCAAAAACAGACGCTGGAGACTCTGAGGCACCTGACTATTGAAGAAGTTTATGAATTGTCAGACGCAATCCTTGAAAAGGACCTTGAAGAGATAAAAAAGGAACTGGGCGACCTGATCCTGCACCTGGTCTTTTACGCCAGGATCGCCTCTGAAAAAAATGCTTTCGACATAAGTGATGTGCTGAATGGAATATGTGATAAATTAATACACAGACATCCCCATATCTATGGAGACGTAAAAGCCTATGATGAAGAAACGGTGAAACAGAACTGGGAAAAGATCAAACTCAAGGAAAAAGGAAATCAATCTGTTCTTGGCGGGGTACCCGCCTCATTACCCGCCCTGGTTAAAGCCATGAGAATACAGGAGAAAGCCAGAGGTGTTGGCTTTGACTGGGAAAAAAAAGAACAGGTATGGGAAAAAGTAAGGGAAGAAATGGAGGAATTTCACCGCGAATTCAATCTTTACCAGCAAGGACAGATTGAGAAAGATACCGCCTCCAATGAATTTGGAGACCTCCTGTTTTCACTGGTTAATTATGCCCGCTTTATCGACATCAACCCTGAAGAAGCCCTCGAAAGGACAAATAAAAAATTTATCAGGCGATTTCAATTTCTTGAAGAAGAATCGGGGAAAGAAGGGAAAAAAATTGCCGACATGACCCTTGAGGAAATGGATATTTACTGGGAAAAAGCAAAGAACTTACAATAAGATGATTTCCTGAAAGGATTACATTATGGCAGTGAATACTAAAATAGCCGATTATTATATCTTTGTCATTACCTATAAAACCTATGATCAGAATATACCACAATCCCCGTTGCATAAAAAGCCGTGAAGGACTCCGGATTATCCGGGAGGCCGGGTATGAGCCCGAAATAATAGACTATCTGAAAAATCCGCCTGCAGCGACTGAACTTAAAGATATGCTGAATAAAATGGGTAAAAGACCGGAAGAGATCGTCCGTAAAGGTGAAGAAATATTCAAAAAGGAATTCAAAGGCAGGGAACTTACCGATGATGAATGGATTGAAGCCCTGATAGCCAATCCAAAAATGATCGAAAGACCTATCGTGGTCAACGGCAATAAAGTTGCTATTGGCAGGCCACCCTCAGCCATTTATAGTATCATATAGAACCTTGACTTTGCTGCAATGGATCATTGGTCTCTTTCCCTGACTTTGATCTTACCATCTTCAGTCAACACCCTGATTATCGCCGGATCTTTTCTTGGATCCGGAGATACCGGCTCGTTTGTCCACACAGGAGCATAGATCGCAAAGTCGCCATCCCTGGCTGTTGTGGAATAGAACCAGTAGGGGAAACAGGATGAAAGCGGATGATATAAATAGGCACCAAAAATAACCTTTCCGTTACAAACTACAGCATAAGGGAGGCACCAGTTGTTATAATTGAGATTTATGCTATTAATGTTTTTTATGGCATTCTCCGATAATTCCATTGAAAAATATAAGGTATCATAACTGATAATATCATCATAACTGATGAACCTTTTTCCAAAACTCTTAATGGAGTCAACCATTATCTTTCCTTGCAAATCCTGCTGTGTCGTTTCAGAAATGACATAAAAAGCCAGCCGGTCATCAGGAATGTTACTGACATAAGATTCTTTCTCCGGTTGCGGTAACTCTATACATGACGGCAAAAAGATCAGAAAGGCAATAATGAATTGTTGTAAATTTCGCATTGTATATAAATAACAAAAAACAACCTTAATAAGGTCACTTTTTGATTAAAAAATAGTTTTTTATATGTTTTTTATCTGGCAACCGCATTATCCTGGCTATTGAATCCGTTTTGCGAGCCAGGCTATAGTTATTAACCCGGAAAAGGGGTTATTGAGGAGAAGGGCTAAAGCGTGCCTCGCTGGGATTTCGGTCATTTTTACGTTTATTTTTGTGAATCGCGATTTTCGATTTTTAGGAGATGAGGGAAAACAGTAAGATCCAGTGTGGGTGTAAGCATTCATTATGAAGCCATGAATAGTTACACCATATACCCTGCCCTATACACCCTTTTTCAGTAACTGGCAATTGAACTGGTGTATTGATGAAGCGGTGAATTCATCTCCGGTTAAATACCGCCGGTGACCGGGCAGACAGGAAAAAATTTCATGAATTTTAGAGATTATTATTTTATTCTCAATTTATTGCCTGCCATTTTTTATCCGATCATATTTTTTACCATTTTTGTTGGCTAATTCAAAAGGCCATGAAAGTTTTAAAATTTGGTGGTACCTCGGTAGGATCACCGGGCAGCATCAAGCAAGTGTCTCATATCATTTCTGATCAGATAAAAAAGGGTGAAAAAATCGCTGTGGTAACCTCGGCCATGCAAGGTGTTACCAATGACCTGATCAGGGTTGGCAAAATGGCTGCTGATGACGATGAGAATTATAAAGATCTGGCTGATAAGCTGGTCATTCATCATATTGAAACGATCAAGTCGCTTATCGATATCAAATCCCAGAGCAGCATCATCGCTCAGTTAAAATTTCTTACCAACAACCTGGAAGACCTTCTCCATGGTGTTTTTCTTTTGAAGGAAATATCTCCCCGCACATTAGACCTTGTCCTTAGTTTCGGAGAGAGATTTTCAAGTATGATCATATCCGCCTTCTTAAATCAGCAGGGCATTCCGGCCGAATGGCTCGATATGCGTCAATTGATCAAAACAAATGATAATTTTGGTAATGCAAAGGTGATTGAAGGAATGACCTTCGAAAATATCAGAAGATATTTTGAAATTCATGATAAAACACAGATAGCCACTGGTTTTATTGGATCAACAATTAAGGGCGAGACCACCACTCTGGGCAGAGGCGGCTCAGATTTTACGGCGGCACTAATCGGCTCCGCCCTTGAAACAAAGATCATTGAGATCTGGACGGATGTGGATGGCGTGATGACCACAGATCCTAAAAAAGTAAAAAATGCTTTTCCTCAGCCTTCCCTCACCTATACGGAAGCCATGGAAATGTCTCATTTCGGTGCCAAGGTAATCTATCCGCCAACCTTACAGCCTGCTTTTTCAAAAAACATTCCACTCAGGATTAAAAATACATTTAACCCTGAATTTGAAGGCACCACCATCAGCGCCCAATCTGATCAAAAGGATTATATGATCAAAGGCATCTCATCAATTGAAGATATTTCGCTGATCAACCTGACGGGCAGCGGCATGGTTGGTGTCCCGGGCGTATCATCCCGGCTTTTCGGCACCCTGGCTTC
>CAZYDB010000095.1:6944-14337 GCA_964645995.1 uncultured Roseivirgaceae bacterium | reverse complement strand
ATGATCCTGAACAGTCTCAGAGGAATTAATATCCTGGTTCCACGGAATATGACTACGGCAGCAGGTTTTTATAATACCATGCTTCAGTCAGACGATCCGGCTCTTATTATTGAAGTGTTGAATGGTTATCGGCTCAAGGAAAGGATACCCGATAACCTGATGCAGTTCACGGTACCTGTTGGTATTCCCGAAGTTCTGAGAAAAGGCACGGATGTGACTATCGTAACCTATGGTGCCATGTGTCGTGTTGTAATGCAGGGAGCTGCTGAGCTCGAAAAGGTGGGTATCTCCGCTGAGGTTATCGATGTTCAGACACTTATCCCTTTTGATGTCAATCATACGATCGTCGAATCACTGAAAAAAACAAACCGTATCATCTTTGCTGATGAAGATGTGCCGGGAGGAGCGACGGCTTATATGATGCAGAAAGTGCTGGAAGTGCAAAACGGGTATCATTATCTCGACTCTAAGCCCATAACTTTGACCTCCAAGGAACACAGACCCGCCTATGGTTCTGATGGCGATTATTTTTCAAAAGCTAATGCTGAGGATGTGTTCGATTATGTGTATGCGATGATGAATGAATCAGATCCCAAACGCTTTCCAATCATCTATAATAAGAATTATCATATTCCGCAATGGAATCCGGAGGTGATTGATAATTGATGTTTTTATTCAACCCGGATTGATTCGAGGGTGAAATCCGGTGATTCGACAATATTTGATTTATTAAGTGCCCTGTCCTGTATTTGAACTTCTACTTTAAGGGTATCCCTGAAAACAAATAACCATCCGGAGGAGGTCATGCCATAACGGAGAACGCCCTCCAGCGGTCTTTCTCTCAGGCCATCATCATCTGTGTCCGTGTTCAATAAAGGAAAACGTCCGTCAAAAGTCTGGTAATAAGGTGCGTTGCGCCAGTTAAACTCTGTGTACCGGCCGTTTCTCTTGGTAAAAAATTTAATGAAATAATTGTAATGGTTTTCGTTGATTTCTACAAGCACGGTATCCAGTGCCTCTCCCGCCTGGTTTCTGAGGATGAGATAATCTATCGGGTTATAAGCAGGTAATCCCGGTTGACTTCCAATGGTGATTGTATCACCATTATTATCCAGGACAAAGTCGTATGGATGATAGGGTGGATAGGTTTCAAAAGGACTGAGACCCAGGTCCCCGTTACCATCTTCAAAATATACACTTACTATGAGTGAATCAGGCCCATCGACCTCCCTGAATTCGATCGATTCAAAAGTTATCCTGGGCTGTAAAGGGAGTTCTGGAGGTGTACTGCAGGATGTTAATGCCAATACAAATACCGGTATCAAAAGAAGAAATAGTTTTTGTCGTTGATTCCTTTGCATTAATCGCGCACCTCTTTCGTTAGAAAACATTAAATTAGCCAAGATTATTAAATAATAACGGCAAAAAGATTGAAAAGTTTTATCGACAGGCTGCATTCTGTTACACCGGAAGCCTTTGAGGATATTGCCCTGGAGCTGTTTCATTTTCAAGCCCGGGAAAACCGGGTATATGCTGATTTTATGAGAGGTTTAGCTATCGACTCCGCGAAAATTTTAAGGATAGAAGATATTCCCTTTATGCCGATATCCCTATTTAAATTTCATGCTGTAAAAACCGGTGTTTGGAAGGCGCAAAGAAGCTTCACCAGCTCAGGAACTACCGGAGAGTCCCAAAGTATACATTATATTAAAGACGAAAGTTTTTATCATGAGAACTGCCGAAGGATTTTCAGGCAGTTCTATGGCAACCCATCAGAATTTATAATACTCGCACTACTGCCCTCTTATCTGGAAAACGAAAATTCATCGCTGATCAGCATGATCAGTCTTTTAATAAGGGAATCAAATCACCCCTTATCAGGTTTTTATCTGGGGAATGATAAGGCCCTTGCCACTAACCTGCAAAAATTCCCTGGGAAATCTGGCCGGAAGATTATTCTCTGGGGAGTTACATTTGCTTTACTTGATCTGGCTGAAAAGTATCCGATGGACCTTGAAAATGTGATTATTATGGAAACAGGGGGGATGAAAGGAAGGAGAGAGGAGATGATACGGTCGGAAGTTCACCGGATACTTAAAGAGCAATTCAATCAGACTGTTATCCATTCGGAATATGGCATGACTGAATTAATGTCTCAGGCCTATTCACATGGGGGAGGTATGTATAATACGCCATCCTGGATGAAGGTATATACCCGGGAGATCAATGATCCTTTGGCTATTGACAATACACTCCGGCAGGGAGCTGTAAATATTATTGATTTAGCCAATTTTCATTCCTGTGCTTTTATTGCCACGGACGATCTTGGGCGGATACATAAGGATGGGTTTTTTGAGATTCTGGGCAGGTTGGATAATTCGGATATTCGGGGATGCAATCTTTTATTGAATTAAAATTATAATTTATATAATAATTTAAATTTTTTGTTTTGAAAAGCGTTGTATTTATATATATTTGTTCGAAAGCACAAATTAGGGAGTATTATGAAAAAACTTAAGATCACAGCACTACTATTTGTTGTATGTATATTAGGCCTTTCTGCCTGCGCACAGAAAACCTGTCCTACGTATACACAAGAAAACTTACAGAATCAGGAAATACAGGCTGAAAGGATGTGATTTGACCTGGGGGTTACAAAGCGGCGTATTTAGATACATCTTCTTCAGATATCTCCTGATCACACATAATAACCAGTCTTTCAATAACATTTCTGAGTTCCCTGATATTTCCTGACCATTCAAACTTTTTCAGTTTTTCTACGGCCTGGGGCGTAATTTTTTTCTTTTTATCGCCATATTCAGCAGCTATATCTTCCAGGAAACGATCCGTGAGTAATGGTATATCCTCCTTTCTTTCCCTTAAAGGCGGTACATTCAGGATAATGACACCAATCCGGTGATAGAGATCTTCCCGGAATCTGTTTTCACTTATTTCCTTCTTCAGGTCTTTATTGGTAGCCGCAATCACACGGACATTGACTTGTATATCCTTATCTCCCCCCACCCGATTGATTTTATTTTCCTGCAATGCCCTTAATACCTTGGCTTGTGCAGAGAGGCTCATATCACCGATTTCATCCAGGAACAAGGTGCCTCCGTTAGCCTGTTCAAATTTACCGATGCGCTGTTTAACAGCTGAGGTAAACGATCCTTTCTCATGGCCAAATAATTCACTTTCAATTAATTCTGAGGGAATAGCCGCGCAATTGACTTCAACAAGCTGGTTTTTATGACGCGTGCTTTTTTCATGAATCCAACGGGCAACAAGTTCCTTGCCGGTACCATTCTCACCGGTGATAAGTACTCGGGCTTCAGTGGAAGCTACTTTTTCTATAGTATCCTTTACTTGTATGATTGGTTCTGATTGCCCTATGATGTCATAGGTCCTTGATATCTTTCTTTTAAGTTTTTTTGTTTCATTCACTAGAGATGACTTATCCATTGCATTTCTGATGGTGAGCAACAGGCGGTTTAAGTCAGGGGGTTTTTGAATAAAATCAAAAGCGCCTTTTTTCGTTGCCTCTACTGCCGTTTCGATAGTTCCATGGGCTGAGATCATGATAAATGGAACCTCCTTTCCTGATTCAACCATTTTTTCGAGGACTTCAATTCCATCCAGTTTCGGCATTTTAATATCACAAAGCACCACATCAAAATCTTTACTCCGGATCAATTCGAATCCCTTTTCTCCATCAGGGGCTTCTTCTACTTCATAATTTTCATATTCAAGGATTTCCCTTAAAGTATTGCGAATGTTTGTCTCATCGTCAATGATAAGGATCTTGGGCATCATAATTACATTTTACATAAAAAAAATGAAATGCAGGCCTGTAAGCCGGGTTCTGTGAATCCGCCCTGAAGTAAAATAATTTTACAACAGGGCAGAGCTCTTATCATTTATCTGGTCCTGCTGTCACCAGCAGGATCGATCGACCTACCCGTTCTGCCTCGTAACCGAAAAAGCGAGCAACTTTATTCCCCCCTGAAGAATAAATATATCACTTCAGCGCAGGAAAGCAGAACTTATTTGGTCTTTCAGCCCGTAAGGTTTACCCTGCCTTCGTTGTCACCAACAAAGCGGTGAGCCCTTACCTCACCATTTCACCCTTACCCCGATATTATCGGGGCGGTATATTTTCTGTGGCACTTTCTGTTCCCTCCCAAGCAAATAAACTTTGAGAGAGACCTTCCTGTTAGGAAGTACGGTGCTCTCTGCTGCCCGGACTTTCCTCCCTTTCCTGTGGCATTGTTAAACAAGCACAGGATAAAGGCGATAAGACAGCCTGCATTTCACAATAAAATTACGAAGATTATTGAAATGAGTTCCGGATTTTATCAGCAGATTTTGCTAATTTACATCCAGACCGGTTAATTTATATTCCCACTCATCCGCCTTATTGGCAACTTCAATGATGAGCTCCTTTAACCCTGCTTCATTGACATTCTCCAAAAAAGTAGATCCCTCGACTCTTATATAGTCATCGATGATCACAAATTTAGCATAACAGGTCTTTGAATTTTCAATTAAGAGTTCCTTAAGATCAATATCATTATTTAATGGGCAGACTTTGGAGGAAAATTCAATTCCTGTCTTATTGAATTTTTCACTGTACTTGATAACACCTACTACTGCCTGGTATCTGTTATCAGGTAGTGGAACGATAATTACCGATTTGCTTGTATCATATTCGGAATATTGCCCGCCGATCTCGTTGGCAATGTTTTCCATAAATTCGCTGAAGTTGAAGTTCATAACCGCAGGTTTTCAGGTTGTAAAATAGACTATTAAAATATTTTTTTGAATTATTTGTGGATAAATTTAATAAAACAAATGAAAAAAACTCATTTCAGATGAACTTTTGTGGCCCCATATCCGAATTTTTCTTTCTGATCATCTTCAAAATACCGGATATGGGGATATTGGCTCAATTTTTTATGGATAAAATGACGTAAAGTCCCATTCCCGATGCCGTGTATAAAGGAGACTGTATCGGCATTTTTAATAACAGCTTGCTCCAGCTTCTTTTCAAAATGCTGAAGTTGTATGTTGAGTATCTCTTGTGAGTCTATCCCTTCATCCGTTATATTCAGGGCTTCTGCATGAAGGTCAACCACCCAATCCAGGAATCGCTTATCTATATCTTTTTTTTCATCTGTAGCAGGACCACGAAAAAAGGATTCCTTGATTTTTTCAGTGTCCGGTAATTTTTCTTCTTCATTAAGGCGGACCAATACTCCTTTTTTATTTAGCAAGGGTAATTCAAATGGTTTTTTAACTAGCCATTTATCTTTGACCCGAATCTTTTTGTTTAATGGGCTGAAGTACTGATTGCCGGTGGTTGCATACTGGTTTATATCCATTATTAGAATTGGCCATTCATCCTGGTCTTTCATGCTCCAGGCATCAATTTTTGCATAATTGAATTTTTTCAGGACTCCGAGGGTAAGGCCCGCTATTACGTTCCTTTTTTGTGAATGAACGGTAAAAAGAAGGGTTCGGGAAGTAAAGTTAATCAGCCACAGGATCAACTGGTCATTATTGACCTCCAGTCCCAGGTAAATTTCGAGATCCTCATTGCTGAGGGATTCATATTGATCAGTATTTTCAGTTTGTTTTAAGGGTTTTGCTGTCTCTTGTGTAAATTGTTCTATTTCTTCTGTTGCGATGGATACAACTTCATTTTTCAGAACGGGTATTAAAAAACCGTCCTCTATTTCAATTTCAACGGTACGACGGTCAATGAAACGTCTGATAATACCTTCTTCCCTACCATGCAGCAGTCTTACTTTGTCTCCGATTTCCATTTTATTCCAATGCTTTTTTATAGGTTTCTATGGCCCGTTGACGGGCAAATTTATGCTCGATTACTGGCTTTGGATAATCTGCCGTTTCAAGTTCAGGGATCCATCTCTTTATATATTCTTTGTTGGGATCAAATTTTCGGGTTTGCTCATATGGATTAAAAACTCTGAAATAGGGCTGGGCATCTGTTCCTGTTCCTGCAGCCCATTGCCAGCCGCCATTGTTTGACGCCAGTTCGTAATCCAGCAATTTTTTTCCGAAGTAAGCCTCACCGTGGCGCCAATCGATCAGAAGATGTTTAGTGAGGAAGGAAGCCGTAATCATACGTACCCTGTTATGCATGAATCCTGCTTCATTTAATTGCCTCAATCCTGCATCTACTATCGGATAGCCGGTCGCCCCACTGCACCAACGTTCAAAGTGCTCTTCGTCATTTATCCAGCCGATCCGATCATATCGGGACTTGAACGACTGATTGACGATTGCCGGATAATGATATAGGATCATACTATAGAACTCGCGCCATATCAACTCATTCAGCCAGGTTTTATTGTGGATTACAGCCGTTTTTACCGCTTTTCTGATGCTGACGGTCCCATGCCGAAGATGTATGCCGATTTTTGATGTGCCGTTTTTTGAAGGGTAATCCCTGTTCCGTTCGTATTGTTTAATAATACCCAGATCGATCTTTCTTGAAGGGATCCTTATCGATGACCGCCGGAAGCCTAATTCGGCCAGCGCAGGGATCCTGTCAGGAGGCTTGAAATTGAGTTTACCAAGCAAAGCTTCTGAATTATAAGCATTTGTCCTTGCATTATGAAAAAGATCCAACCACCGGTTTTTATACGGTGTAAATACTTTATAGGGCTCTCCCTGGTTGTTCAGGATATCGTCTTTTTCGAAGATCACATGATCCTGATACTGTCTGAACTGAATACCCAGTGATTCTGACAGATCCCGGACAGACAGATCTCTCTTAATGCCGTAAGGTTCATAATCACGATTACTGTATACTGCCCCGATTGAATATTTCCTGAAAAGTTCTTTGAACACCTCCAATGGTTTCCCGTGCTGTACAAGGATGCCTGAACCCTTCCTTATAAGTTCCGTATGGATTTTTGTAATTTCATCAAGGAGAAATGTGATGCGGGGATCATGGTTGTCTTCCAGGTCATCAAGAATGTTTTTATCAAAAATAAACAATAACAGTACCGGTGTACCTTCCTGCAGGGCTTGGTACAAACCCGGATTATCATGCAACCGCAAGTCACGCCTGAACCAGAAAATATTGATTTTATCAACCATAAGTTTTTAGATAGAACCGGATTCAATGGCTTTTGTTATCATTATTCTGTCCCTGTTTTGGTTTCCGGATCCGGATCAGATAGTATTTCATCCTCATCCCTGGGCGGGATCAGGCCTTCGTCAAACTCAATGAATTCTTCTTCCTTGTTTTTATCACTTCTGCTATCCCTGTCTTTAAACAGGTCGGATAAATTATTAAAGCTTTTGGTATGCATAATGCTGAAACCAGCTGTTGCCGTGGCATTCCGCTGAGTGTTACTATAGA
>CAZYDB010000095.1:5048-6934 GCA_964645995.1 uncultured Roseivirgaceae bacterium | reverse complement strand
TAGAGACTGTTATAATTGAATTTATTATACATTTTAGCCCTAAGTTCGCCGTCGTCTGTTAAAAGATATTCAAGCGTCCAGTCACCTATAATATTGGATAGGTCGTTGGGATTGTCTTCTGTGATATTGCCGGACCGGGTAATTCTCAACCTGCCTTCGTTGAAGGAATAGGATAACCGGTACTGGAAGGTATTAAACGCATTCTGGTCGAGTGTTCCCAGGTCAAGGTCAATTTCCAGGTTTTCATCAAGCTGGTTTATCCAGTAACTGAGCTGATTGCTGACAAACTCACTGACACTGTTTCCAAAGGAAGATCCAACACTGAACGAGCCTTGCTCGGCAAATCTTCTCAGGATTATAAGGCTGAAAACCTGTCTTTTTAATTCCTGTTCGTTGGCTTCCAGTTCGGAACGGAAGGCAGCAAGTGTCGTTTCAAAATTTATCCCCCCCACTGTAATATTCGACAGGTTTTCTGTGACGTCGACCTCAAAATCGATGTCAGGCGACATTAAGGGACCTGATAACTGTAACTCGACGACAGCAGGATATTTTCGTCTTACTTCTACATTGTTGTAGAAGGCGCTATCCTGTCCTTCAAAAAGAGGTGATAAAGAAGCGTATTGCTCATAGGTGGCAACCAGATCCAACTGAGCACCGTAAGGATCACCCGACCAGGTGATACGGCTCTCAGGCAGGATGGAGAATTCCTTGTTGATCACATTATATAGTGTGAAATTATATCCGCCGTTTTCAAATATAAAATCGCCAAACATATTAAATTCCCCCTTGGTATCAATTGTCATACTGATCTGTCCGTTACCGCGTCCCCGGATGATATCCCCCACCTTCTGGTCAAATATGATCTCAGTATATGCATCAGGGGTGATCTCAAGATCGAAATTCAACCGGATGCCCTTGAGCTTGATGATCTCATCCTGAATGATCATATCAACCTTTTTCTGATTGCTGAAGTCGACAAATTGAATGAAGTTTTCCTGGGCAACTTCACTGGACCCGCTCAGAGGAATATAGAACCTGGTTCCCGGGTCGGTGGTGGCATTGATAGTCATCAGTATATTTTTCTCCTGTCCGGATATATTGATATTTCCTGTTCCAAATGCTGTTCCGTAGTAGGTGTCATTGTCCCGTATTGACGTATTCATCGCTAACAGGTTTTCAAAAGTGCCGCTAATATCAAAACGGACATTTTTAAAATAATCATGAATAATCCCCCCATTTATGATGCCGGTATTATTAAACCTGTCTCGCAGAACTATATCCTTAACGCCAATCTTCTGTTCCGTAAAGATAATATTACCTTCAAAACTATAATTTGTTTTCAGGTAATCGAGGGTAATAGTGCCGTTGCTCGCAAATCCTTCTCCTTGTAAAACAGGTTTTTTAAGTGTGCCTCCAATCGTTAACTGGCCGTTTGCCCGGCCTTCAAGATCTGAAATGATATCTTCGTAAAAGGGTTCAATTACATTGAGGTTTGCACCTTTGATGTCAGCTATAAGATCAAGCCGGTCATCCGTTCTGTAAGGGAAATAGTTACCCGTAATATTGATCACCTCCTTATCCTCCTGGTCAAATAACTCAATACCTATTATCATCCTTTTTTCAGATACATCCCATGCGCTGCCGGCATAAATATCGCCAACGGCGAAGTTTTCGAATGCCAGGCTGTCAATAACAAGCCTGCTATTGATCAATGGATTTGCCAAGTATCTTTCAATATTAACAAAACCATTGAGATTGCCTGAAAAGGATCTGGGAAGAATGGGGTTCAGGTTTTCAATTTTAAAATCCTTAACATCGATATTAAATGATTCGGTTGTATCCCTGGAAAGAGTGCCGCTCAGGTTTATATGTTGATCCATGCTGGA
>CAZYDB010000095.1:0-5038 GCA_964645995.1 uncultured Roseivirgaceae bacterium | reverse complement strand
ATTGAAGTGATTAAAAATATAGCTTCCCGGGCTTATCAAAATTTTATTTTCTTTATCAAATCTCCAGGGTTCTCCGAGGAGGACCAGTTCAGAAGGGTTGAAGTGGATGATCGTATAGGCAGTATCCAGTTCGATAGTGCTTAGGATATTTATTTTATTATTATTTGCCGGTTGGTCGATATTCAAATCTATATCAATATGACTTTCATCCCAGTTTACCCGGGCGTAAAGATTATTACTTTCATTGCCTTTTGCAGAAATAAGTTTACTGGAAAGCAAATTGATTTTTGCATACACCAGGGCCGTATCGTACCTTTTTTCCGAAGATATGCTTATGTTGTTTTCCAGAAAAGTAATATTTCCATACTGTATGGAATCAATACTTGATTCAAGTTTCAAATCAGATTTATCTCCTCCACTGATAGATCCGGAGAACTGGGTGTTTTGGGCGATATATAATTCAGGGATGAACAACTGAAGGAATGAGTTAATATTGATTAGGGAAACATTAAAATCCATACTGTAAGCCGGGGGCGGTGCCGGGGTTTTTTTCGCCCAGTAGGAGTTTATCGAGTCCCTGTCATTTTCAGCGATCAGCAGATATTCTTTGAAGACCCTGTTGATATCCCTGATCACTTCGGTAAGCTCATATTTGCCTGCAATATGCATATCCAGATTATTGGATGACAGTTCCAGGAAATGGTAATCGTTTTTCTGTTCAGCGATAAGTTTAAGATTCTCGATTAGCGCCTGCCGGTTATCAAAGGATATCCATGATCTCCTGGCCGATATATTCCCGGTTGTATTGTTTAAGTCCAGGTCTTCCAAATCAATAATGATCTGAGTCGAAAGGGAAGCCGGTGTTTGGGAAATATTCAGGTTATGCAGCAAAGCGGTATCCACCACGGCCATAATATTGATCTTTTCCCGGTCTTTGGTAAGATCGACGGTGCCGTTCAGTTCAAGCATCAGGTTTGGGTCATTAATGCTAAGGTATCCATTGAAGATCTGGCTGGACAGGCGGCCGTCCATAATTATATTATGATAGCTGTAATCGAGAAAACCAAAATTATCAATGGAGGCATCCAGATAAAAATCAGCATCGTCTGTATAAAGTCCTTTTCCAGTAATATTCCCGGTCAGGTCTATGTTCTGATATAGTTTTTTATTACCAAGGAATTCCCCCAGGTCAAATCCGGTAACAGCAAGGCTTCCCGAATAGCGGGGAAGATCATCCTCCTGATTAATTTTGAGATTTATATCGCTGTCGATGGTGCCAATTTGGGTATAAAAAACTGCATCAGAAACAAAATCAACAGGAAATCCAATAAAGCGGCCATTGAAACTGGAAGAGCCGAATTTTCTGATGTTGTTAACGATATTTTTACCAAGGTAAGCTTCCAGATCAGCAGGATTCAATAGAGAGTTTTTAATACGCAGGTCAATAAAGGTATTTTGAACATCCGGCAACCCATCCATGGTGATGGAGCCACTCACTCTGCTTTTGGTGCCAATGGAAAGATTGAAGTTATCTACTTCGAAACGGTTGATGGTTCCTGAGAAAAAACCATCCAGTTGATATCGCTGATTATATTTCTGGAAGGTTGCTGCGAAAAGGCCGAGATCCCGGGAATGGATGTCAGAACTTTTAATATCAAGAATAATGTTGACTTCGTTAACAAAATCTTTCATCAGAGTGATACTATCGAATTGAAACACCATGGAACCTTCCAGCCGGCTTCTTCCGGCCTCCAGGTCAAAGGTCCGGAAAACCATGGAATGGTCAGTCATCTCGTAATAGCCATTCAGCTTATTGATATTAAATTGTGTTGCTGAATCAAGGCAGGAAAATTCTTTGATCCGGACTTGAAAATTTTTGCCTTGCGATCGAAGGTTCTCTCCCTTGATAGTAACATCATCCAGCCTGAATTGATTATAATTGAATTTGCCGGAAAGGCTGTCCTTCCAGGGATCAGATAAGGTGAAATGTGAATTGATCAATTCGATTTCATTAATTCTGAATACTGTTTTCAGGGAATCAGGTAATTCTTTACCTGTGAGTTCCTTGATCCTGTCGACTAATACATTGATATTGAAATCATCATCCGGACCACTCCTTACTATTCTTACATCTGCCTGTTCCACAATAGCCTTGTCAAGCGTGAAATATCTATCCCGGATGATTGTCCTTATGTTGAAATCGATCTTTGCGGCTTTGGCAGCGATCAGGATATTGTTCTTGTTATCTTTGATCAGAAGGCTTTCCAGGAGAAGGTCTCCGAACCAGTTAATGTTTACAAAGCCTATTTCTATAGGCATACCCAGTTTCTCGGAGAAGTAGGCTGCCGTCTTACGGGCTGTAAAGGTCTGAACGGAAGGGAACTGCATGGCAGCGACAAAACCGACAAGAATGGAAGAAAGAAACATCAGAAAGATGATAAGCACCTTTATGAGGGGCCTCCTGTACGATCCCCATAACATCAACCTGATCAAGTTCCCTTTTCCAGCCACGCTTTACTTCCTTTTAATATATAATACGAAAGAAATGGAATTTATTTATTTTTGCTTCTTCGGGTACAAAAATAATCCTTTATTCCTGATTAATAATTATTTATCCCATGTCAGTCAATATCCTCGCACTGGAAAGTTCATGTGATGAAACATCTGCCGCGATCCTTTCGGATGGAGTGATGAGGAGTCATTCTATCTTAAGCCAGGACGTGCATGAAATTTACGGTGGTGTCGTGCCTGAATTAGCTTCGCGGGCACACCAGAAACATATAATAGCGATTGTAGAGAAGGTTTTCCGTGATGCTGCCATGAGCCCATCGGATATCAACGCCCTGGGCTTTACGCGCGGTCCGGGCCTGCTTGGTTCTCTCCTGGTAGGTGTTTCCTTTGCCAAAGGGTTCGCACTGGCCCTGGACCTGCCATTTATAGCTATAAATCATATGCAGGCACATATTCTCGCTCATTTTCTTGAAGACCCAAAACCATCTTTTCCATTTTTATGTCTGACGGTAAGCGGTGGACATACGCAGATAGTAAAGGTGAGTGGTTACCTGGCCATGGAAGTTATTGGAGAAACCAGGGATGATGCTGTGGGTGAGGCTTTTGACAAAACGGCCAAGATGCTTGGGTTTCCTTATCCGGGGGGGCACCTGATCGATCAGCATGCCCTCAGGGGAGACCCATACCGCTTTTCTTTTGCGAAGGCAGTGATACCGGGACTTGATTTCTCCTTCAGCGGGATTAAAACTTCCGTGTTGTATTTTCTCCGAAAGGAAACAAAGAAGGATCCTGAATTTATCCGTAATAACCTTGATGACCTCTGCGCCGGTATTCAACAGGTGCTAATAGAAATGCTGATGGAAAAGCTTGAATCCGCAAGTGATAAGACAGGATTAAAAGAGATAGCTATCGCCGGTGGGGTGGCTGCAAACTCAGGACTTAGGAAAGCATTAAATTATAAGGAGGGAAAGGCAGGATGGAGAACCTATATTCCTGATCTTGAATTTTGTACCGATAATGCTGCTATGATCGGCATTGCCGCTCACTATAAGTACCTGGCAGGAGAATTTTCAGCATTAACGGTTTCGCCGGATGCCCGTATGAAGATATGAGCCCCTCCAACCTGTCAATTATTCAATATTTTTTTGTACTTTTCGCTGGCGTAGTTTTTGTTGTGGACATTTATAAATCAGGATTTATGGGTTCGGAGAAGCTAAATTTTCAAAAAGATCTGAATATAAGGAACAAGAAGGCATCTTATGAATATCACTTTATTGATAAGCATATCGCTGGAATTATGCTTACCGGAAGTGAGATTAAATCGATCCGTCTTGGTAAGGTAAACCTGCAGGATGCCTATTGTCTTTTCCTTAATGGCGAATTGTATGTCAGGGAAATGCATATTTCCCCTTATACTATGGCACGGGAGAAGAGCCATGAATCGAAGCGGGAAAGAAAATTGTTGCTGAACAAGCGGGAGTTGCGGAAGTTGGAAAACAAAAGCAAGGAAAAAGGGCTTACTATTATTCCCGTTAGGATCTTTATTAATGATCGACGGCTAGCTAAACTCGAAATAGCCCTTGCAAAAGGAAAAAAACTGTACGATAAACGGGAAGATATAAAAGAGAAAGATCTTAAACGGGAAATGTCAAGGCTCAAATTTTAATTAGTTCAGAGGATATGGAAAAAGGAATCTGCCGGTTGAGCATAGTGCCGGTTCGCCGTGAACCTTCAGATTCATCTGAGATGGTGACCCAATTATTATTCGGCGATCATTATTCGGTAGGGGAATATTCTGAAGACCAAAAGTGGATCCGGATCAGCATTCATTTTGATGAGTACGTAGGCTGGATCGATGGGAAGCAGCATAAACCCATCAGCAGTGAGTATTTTGATGAGATCAATGCCAATGAATTTAAAATAGCCACTGATCTGACGACTACCATCCTTTATAAAAAAAAGCCGTTAACTATCGTGATTGGCAGCATTCTGCCTATTTCCAATATTGAACTTTTTGACCTGGAGGAACAATTCGCCTTTAACGGCGAATCCAAAAACCTGGGACAGCGAAGGGATTATGATTTTATACGGCAGATAGCCTATAAATATCTCAACGCCCCTTATCTATGGGGGGGGAAGACCCCTTTTGGTATCGACTGTTCCGGATTTACGCAGATGGTTTTTAAAATGGCGGGATATAAACTGAAAAGAGATACCCGTGATCAGGTGAACCAGGGGGAGGTCGTGCCGGGTTATTCACAGGCACAACCGGGAGATTTGGCTTTTTTTTCCGGTAAGGGAAATACCATTTCTCATGTAGGCATTGTTCTGGAGGATAATAAAATAATTCATGCTTCCGGAGCTGTCAGAGTGGATTTTTTCGATGAAAAAGGTATATTTAACCATTCAAAAAAAGCCCATACCCATACTTTGGCAAAAATTAACAGGATACTCCGATGATCAACAAGCGTGTATTGGTATTGAATCAGGATCAAACTGTCTTACCAGCATATATCTTGTAACAAAT